>DATAGN010000459.1:0-4044 GCA_036263715.1 Ramlibacter sp. | reverse complement strand
TACAAGCCGCAGCAAGCCACGCCGGCACTCGCGCTGCACGAGAAAAGCCTGGCCGTGCGCTTGACGCTCGCCAGCCCCGAAGCCACACTGGTCGACGAACAAATCGAGACGGCCGTGCGCGCAGTGGTGGAGCGAGTCACTGCGCAGCTCGGCGCACGCCTGAGGGGATGAAGAGCATGGCGGACCTGGCGACAGCGACAGCGCCCAAGGAAGAGGACCGGATGGAGTTTGCCGTCGAAAGCCTGGAGACACCGGCTCTCACGAAGGCGCAGCTGGCGGAGCTGCTGTTCGAGCAGATCGGGCTGAACAAGCGCGAGTCCAAGGACATGATCGACGCCTTCTTCGACCTGATCTCGGGCAGCCTCGTCGAAGGCAAGGACGTGAAGATCTCGGGCTTCGGCAATTTCCAGATCCGCACCAAGGCGCCGCGGCCGGGCCGCAACCCGCGCACCGGCGAAGCGATCCCCATCGACGCCCGCCGCGTCGTCACCTTCCACGCCAGCCACAAGCTGAAGGAACAGATCCAGGGCGGCGGTCCGGAGAGCTGAGAACGGCGGGATCCGGACGCGCGACGAAGAGGAACGCAGAGGACGCAAAGGTTACGCAGAGGACGCAGAGAAAACCGATTTTGGTTTTTCCTCTGCGTCCTCTGCGTACTTCCGCGTCCTCTGCGTTCACCTCCATGAGCGCCACTCCGTCCGGATCCGTCGCACCAACGCGACCGTTCAGCAACGCTCCGCGTGCCCGCGAGCGGCCGTGCTTTGCATCCGGGAGGTCTTAGAGTAACCTCGAAGCTTTCTCTCCTAGTAGATTGATTTCAATGGAGAAAGGCCTCCCGGCTATCCCTGCCAAGCGCTACTTCACCATCGGTGAGGTCAGCGAGCTGTGTGGCGTCAAGCCGCACGTGCTCCGGTATTGGGAGCAGGAGTTCACGCAGCTGCGCCCCATGAAGCGGCGTGGCAACCGGCGCTACTACCAGCACCACGAGGTGCTGATGATCCGGCGCATCCGCGACCTGCTGTACGACCAGGGCTTCACCATCAGCGGCGCGCGCAACAAGCTGCAGGAGATCGTGCAGGGCGAGCGCGACAAGCGCCGCGCGGGCGAGGTCATGCTCGAAGGCGTCGAGGTGATCGAGGTCGAGGAATCGTCTTTCGGCGAAAGCCAGTTCGAGGACGCGCCCATCGAGGAGCGCGACGCCATGTCGCACAAGCTGCAGCTGCTGCGGCGCGAGCTGTTCGAAATCCGCGACCTCCTGAGCACCGTTCATTGATCCGTCAGCATCACCCGGCGAGCCGGCTATAATGGCCGGCTCGGCGTGTAGCGCAGCCTGGTAGCGCACTTGCATGGGGTGCAAGGGGTCGCGAGTTCGAATCCCGCCACGCCGACCATCGACGAAGGACAGCCGGTTGGTCCACCATGGCCAACCGGCTTTTCCATTTGTGTCCGCCCCCGATGCCTCGGGGCATAATGGTCGCGCATGGCCTCCGTCGTATTCGCTGACCTGGTTGGTAGCACAGGGATCTTCGAGCGGCTCGGCGACGAGACCGCCGGGCACTTCGTCACCCAGCTCACCACCGCGCTGGCAAAGATCTTCGAGCAGCACAACGGGCGCGTCGTCAAGACCCTGGGCGACGGCCTGTTCGTGGTCTTCCCCACCGAGGGGGACGCCCTGACTGCCTGCATCGCGATCCAGCGCCGCCTCTCCGACCGTCCGGTCTACCCCGGCGGCATGCGCACGCCGGTGCAGATGCAGATGGGCCTGGAGTCCGGCGAAGTCGTCGAGATCGAGGGCGACTGCTACGGCGATGCCGTCAACAGCGCCGCCCGCCTGGCCGACCTCGCGGGCGCCGACCAGATCCTCACCACCCAGCGCGTGCGCGCCAACCTTCCGCCCGACCAGCAGGAGCTGCTGCGTTCGCTGGGCCCCATGTACCTGCGCGGCAAGGCCGAAGCCACCGAGGTGTACCGCGTCGAATGGGACCACGAGCGCGACTCCGAAGCCACCGTCATGGGCGTGTCGATGCTGGCGCCGCGCACGGCCGCCACGCAGGTGGAGGTGACCTTCGGCGACCAGAAGTGGCGCATCGGCACCAACGGCGAGCGCATCACGCTGGGCCGCTCGCGCACGGCGGACGTGAACGTCAACGACACGCGCGTGTCGCGCCTGCACGCCGCCATCGAATGGATCGGCGGCCACTTCGTGCTGAGCGACGCTTCCAGCTTCGGCACCTGGGTGTACTTCGGCAACCAGGACGAGCCCGTCATCCTGCGCCGCACCGAGTGCTATCTCATCGGCCAGGGGCAGATAGCGCTCGGCTGCGACCGCAATGCCGAAGCCGCGCCCATCGCCACCTTCTCCGTGGTGAGCTAGTGCCGCTGGACGTGCACGTCTCCGGCCCGGGGCTGGATGTCACGCGCAGGCTCGAGCCCGGCGACCCCGCACTGGTGCTCGGGCGCGACAACGACTGCGCCATCTGCCTGCCCGACCCGGAACGCAACGTCTCCCGCCGCCACCTGAGCGTGTGGAACGAAGGCGAGGAACTGCACTTCCATGTGCTGTCGGTGGTCAATGGCGTGGAGACCTCCGCCGGCGAATTGCCCCCCGGCTCGCGCGGCGTCCTGCCGGCGGGCGAGGTGCTCGTGCTCTCCGCTTTCCGCGTCGTCGCCGCTGCCGTGGCGGTGGAGCCGCCGCAGGAAGAGAGCGATCCCTGGGCCGAATTCGCGCGGCAGGCGGAGCAGCTTGCCGGCGCACCCGAATCGCAGCCGGCCCCCGCGGAGGACGATCCTTTCGGCGACTGGGGTTTCCAGGATACCTTCGGCCCCGGATCCCCCGGCGGCCCCCTGCGCGCGGATGCGCTCGCACCCGCGGTGGACCTGCTGCCCTTCCTGCACGGGCTGGGCATCGGCGGCCTGGTGCCGGGGGCGCTGACGCAAGGCGAACTCGAGACGATGGGGCGCCTCACGCGCATCGCCTTGCAGGGCCTGCTGGCGGCTTCGCAGCAGGCGGCCCAGAGCCGCACCGACTCGCTGGGGGACGACCGCACCACCGCGGCCCCGCGCGAGCTCAATCCGCTGCGCCTGGACAGCACGCTGGAGCAGAAGCTCGCCTACCTGTTCGGCGGCCACCTGGCGGCGGCGGGCTTCATCCCGCCGGACCGCGCCGTGGCGCAGGTGGTCGGAGAAGTCTCGGTGCACCAGTACGCCATGGCCGAAGCGCTGCGCGAGACGGTGCAGAAGGTGATCGAGGAGTTCGAGCCCGAGGCGCTGAAGAAGCGCCTGCTCGGCACCGGCCCGCGCATCTTCGAGTCCGCGCGTGCCTGGGATGCCTTCGTCAAGGACTACGCCGAGCGCATGAAAGCGCAGCCGGCCTGGGTGCAGTCCGTGCTGGATCGGCACTTCAACCGTGCCTACGCGCGGGCCGTGGTTCGTGCGAAACGCAACACAACCGGCACGCCGCCGCCCTGACGAACTCGGCGTTGCCGTCGGGGCGCGGTCTAGAATGCGTTTCCACCTGTTTGCCACGGCGCTGAAGTGACTCTGAAAAAGCTGGGTCGGTACGAAGTCCTCCGAGTCCTCGGCAAGGGAGCCATGGGCGTGGTGTACGAGGGCCGCGATCCGAACCTGGACCGCCGCGTCGCCATCAAGACCGTCAAGGTCGAGAACCTGTCGGAAGAGGCGGCGGCCGAGTACGAGCACCGCTTCCGCACCGAGGCCCGCTCCGCGGCGCGCCTGCAGCACCCCAACATCGTCAGCGTCTACGACTCCGACCGGGACGCCGACGTCGCCTTCCTGGTGATGGAGTACATCCAGGGTGACGACCTCAAGCACCACCTCGATCGCGGCACGCGCTATTCGCTGGAGCAGTCGCTCAAGATCATCCGCGACCTGCTCAGCGCGCTGGACTACGCGCACAAGCAGGGCATCGTGCACCGCGACATCAAGCCGGCCAACCTGCTGATCGAGCCGGGCGGCCGGGTGAAGCTCACCGACTTCGGCGTCGCGCGCATCCAGGACTCCGGCGAGGCCACGCGCACGCAGGGC
>DATAGN010000458.1:0-4479 GCA_036263715.1 Ramlibacter sp. | reverse complement strand
CCACCTCGCACGCGCGCAGCGCCCGCCGGTTGCCCAACTGGTTGGACGACTCGAAGCGCAGGAACTCGTCGACCGCCACCGTCATCAGCGGCTCCAGCGCATCCCAGTCGGGCCGCGTGCCGATCGCCTGCAGCAGCCAGTCCTTCTCTTCGCGCCACTCCTGCAGGGCGACCAGAGCATTGCCGATCAGATAGGTGGTCGTTTCATGCCCCGCATTCAGGATGAAGATGCAGTTCTGCAGCAGCTCGGTTTCGGAAAGCTGCTCGCCCGCTTCCTCGCCCTGGATCAGGCGGGTGAGCACGTCGTGCTCCGGATCACCGGGGTTCCTGCGACGGTGCGCCACCAGGCCGCGCAGGTAGTCGGTGAACTCGCGCACGCTGCGGTTGCCCAGGTCCTCCTGCTGCGGCGCGAGCTTGGGCTCCAGCGCGCCGAGGATCGCCAGCGACCAACCGCGCAGCGGCCCGCGGTCGGCATGCGGCACGCCGAGCAGGTTGCCGATGATCTCCACCGGGATCGCGCAGGCGAAGTCCTCGATGAGATCCCCAACGCCGTTCGCCTCGATCCGATCCAGCAAGCCGTCGACCAGCGTTTCCAGCCCGGGCTGCAACTCGGCGATCGCGCGGCGCGTGAGCGCGCCCATGATCAGCTTGCGCACGCGCGTGTGCAGCGGCGGGTCGTTGAAGACGAGGCTGGTGGTGTGGTGTTCGAGCAGCGGCGAGCCGGCTCCGTACTTGGGCGTGAACTCCACCTTCTTGTCGGAACTGAAGGTGTGCGCATCGCGGTACACCGCCACCGCGTCGGCATAGCGCGTGAGGAACCAGGAGCCGTCGGGCATGCGCCGCACCGGCTCGTGTTCGCGCAGCGCCGCGTAGATCGGGTACGGGTTCGCATAGAAGCCTTCGGGCAGCGCGCGCAGGTCAAAACCCGCGGCGAGCTCGCGGGCGCGATCGGGGTCCAGCGGCGGCGTGACTTGCATGTCAGGCCCGCAGGAAGTCTTTCAGCGCGAACAGCACTTCGTCGGGCGCCTCGGTCATCATCTGGTGACCACCGTCGACCACCACCGTCTTCGCCTGCGGCACCTTCTGCTGCAGCGACTGGGCGGACTTGGGCGGCGTCATCTGGTCGTTGCGTCCGAGCACGAGCAGGACCGGGCACTTCACTTGGGCGATCGCCTTGTCGCCGTTGGCGTAGCTGTCGCAGGCCACGAAGCCGCGGTGGAACACGTTGACCAACGTGTTGCTGGCCAGCACCCGCTTCATGAGCGCCCGCGAGCCGCCATACAGCCACGTGCCGGGCCCCAGCGCGGAAGGCGGCGGCGCGATCAGGGAGTGCGAGAACACGTTAACCATGTCGATCGCCTTCATCGGCTGGTGCTGCGAGTTCTCCAGCAGCGCGGGCGAGACCTTCATCGGAAAGGCGATGCCCAGCAGCGCCAGGTGCGTCACGCGCGAGGGCGCCCGCGCCGCGGCCTCCAGGGCGGTGAGCGCGCCGAAGCTGTGGCCGATGAGGGCCGCCTGTTCCACCTTGGCCGCATCGAGGACCGTGATCACGAAATCCGCCGCGTCTTCCACGCTCCTGGGCGGCTCGCCGTCGCTCCTGCAGTGGCCGGGCAGGTCCACGGCGAGCACGTTCCAGCCGTGGTGCGCGAAATAGCGGGTCTGCAGGATCCACACGCTGTGGTCGTTGAGCACGCCGTGGATGAAGACGGCGGTCGGCTTGGCCGGATCGAAGGGCTTGCCGCCGGTGTAGCAGAAGGTCTTGGCGCCGTTGACGGTCAGTTCCATGTCTCTTCCTCAGGCCTTCTCCGCCGCCTTCAAAGCCCGCTTCAGGTCATCGATCAGGTCCGCCGGATCTTCCAGCCCGATCGACAGGCGGATCGTCCCCGGCCCGATGCCGGCTCCCTTCAGTGCGTCGTCGCTCATGCGAAAGTGCGTCGTGCTCGCCGGATGGATCACCAGCGAGCGGCAGTCGCCCACGTTGGCCAGGTGGCTGAAGAGTTTCAGCGTCTCGATGAAGCGCTTGCCTTGCTCGCGGCTGCCTTTCATGTCGAAGCTGAAGACGGAGCCCGCGCCCTTGGGCAGCAGCTTCTGCGCCAGCGCGTGGCTCGGATGCGTCTCCAGCATGGGGTGGCCCACGCGCCCCACGAAAGGATGGGCCGCGAGGAACTCCACCACCTTCTGCGTGTTGGCCATGTGCCGGTCCATGCGCAGCGGCAGCGTCTCGATGCCCTGCAGGATCAGCCACGCGGTATGCGGGCTCATGCTGGCGCCGAAGTCGCGCAGGCCCTCGCGGCGCGCGCGCAGCAGGAAGGCGCCCACGGTGGACTCCTCGCTGAACACCATGTTGTGGAAGCCGTCGTACGGCGCGCTCAGTTCGGCGAAGCGGCCGGACTTCTCCCAGTCGAAACTGCCGCCGTCCACCACCACGCCGCCGATCACGGTGCCGTGCCCCGAGAGGAACTTGGTCGCCGAGTGGTAGACCAGGTCGGCGCCCAGGTCCAGCGGCTTCATCAGGTAAGGCGTGGTGAATGTCGAGTCCACCAGCAGCGGCACGCCCGCTTCGTGCGCGATGGCGGAGACGGTGGGGATGTCGAGCACGTCCAGCCCGGGGTTGCCCACCGTTTCGCCGAACAGCAGCTTGGTGTTCGGCCGGATGGCATTGCGCCAGGCGTCGATGTCGCCCGGCTTGACGAAGGTGGTCTCGATGCCGAAGCGGCGCAACGTGTAGTGCAGCAGGTTCTGGGAGCCGCCGTACAGCGCCGTGCTGGCCACGATGTGCGAGCCCGCGCCCATGAGCGTGGCCACCGCCAGGTGCAGCGCCGCCTGCCCGCTGGCGGTGGCGATGGCACCGACCGCGCCTTCGAGCGCCGCCACGCGCTGTTCCAGCACGGCATTGGTCGGGTTGCTGATGCGCGAGTAGACGTGGCCCGAGCGTTCCAGGTTGAACAGGGCCGCGGCGTGGTCGCTCGACTCGAAGACGAAGGACGTGCTCAGGTGGATCGGCACGGCGCGGGCGCCGGTCGTCGGGTCGGGCGCCGCGCCGGCGTGCAGGGCCAGCGTGTCGAAGCCGGGATCGGAGTAACCGGGCATGGGGGAAATCCTCCTCGGGGGCTCTGTGCAACTGGGCGGGATTGTGGGCTATATTCTTTCGGACCCGGCCCCGCGTTTGCACCCGCCGGCTCAAGGAGGCAGCCATGAAAGTCAGCGACATCCTGCGCGTGAAGGGCAACACCCTGTATACGGTCACGCCGGAAGAGCCGTTGTCGCAAGCCATCGACGTCATGGCCGAAAAGGACATCGGCTCGCTGGTGGTCATGGAGCACGGGGACCTGGTGGGCATGCTCACCTTCCGCGAAGTGATCCAGAGCATCGTCGCCAACAAGCACACGGTCGGCACGACCACCGTGCGTTCGGCGATGGACGACCACCCCCTGACCTGCACGCTGGAGACCGAGCTCGACGAAGTGCGCCGCATGATGCTGGAGCGCCATGCGCGCTACATGCCGGTGATGGACAAGCGCATGCTGATGGGCGTGATCAGCCTGTACGACGTCGCCAAGGCGGTGGTGGACAGCCAGAACTTCGAGAACCGCATGCTCAAGGCCTACATCCGCGACTGGCCGGCGAGCGAGGACAGCCAGCCGACGGCTTCGCTTTAGGCGTGTCATCCCCGCGGAGGCGGGGATCCAGGGCTTCCAAGGACGCGCCCTGCGGGGCGCGTTTCCAATGCGGGCGCCCTGGATCCCCGCCTTCGCGGGGATGACGAACGCCTCTGGGATAATCCCCCCATGAGCGGCAGCACCTTCGGCACCCTTTTCGCGGTCACCAACTTCGGCGAATCGCACGGGCCCGCCATCGGCTGCGTCATCGACGGCTGCCCGCCCGGCATGGAGCTGTCCGAAGCCGACATCCAGCCCGACCTCGATCGCCGCCGGCCGGGCACCAGCCGCTTCGTCACGCAGCGCCAGGAAGAGGACAAGGTGGAGATCCTCTCCGGCGTGTACGAAGGCCGCACCACCGGCACGCCCATCTGCCTGCTGATCCGCAACACCGACCAGCGCAGCAAGGACTACGCCGAGATCGGCCAGAAGTTCCGGCCGGGCCATGCCGACTACACCTACTTCGAGAAGTACGGCCTGCGCGACCCGCGCGGCGGCGGCCGGTCGTCGGCGCGCCTGACCGCCCCGATGGTGGCCGCGGGTGCCGTCGCCAAGAAGTGGCTGCGCGAGAAGCACGGGACCACCTTCCGCGGCTGCATGACGCAGGTCGGCGAGATGACGATCCCGTTCGAAAGCTGGGAGCACGTCTCCAGCAATCCCTTCTTCGCGCCGGTGGCGGACGTCTCCGCGATCGAGGACTACATGAACGCGCTGCGCAAGAGCGGCGACTCCTGCGGCGCGCGGCTGCGCGTCAGCGCCAGCGGCATGCCGGTGGGCCTGGGGCAGCCCCTCTTCGACAAGCTCGATGCCGAGATCGCGTA
>DATAGN010000457.1:0-10832 GCA_036263715.1 Ramlibacter sp. | reverse complement strand
GGGCGCCCTGGATCCCCGCCTCCGCGGGGATGACGACGAGACGAACAATTCCTACGCGATTGAGGTCCTGGGCTCCCTACGATTGTCTCGACTACCGAGGGCATCCATGGCCAAGAACGACTCCCCGCAGGGCTCCGGCCCTTCCGCCCGTCCCGGCGACCCGCTCGACCTGCGGACCTCCGTCGCCGGCGAGGAAGACCCGGGCGCGTCTGCCGACCTGGGCGAGACCACCGGCACCGAAGGCCGCTCCGACCAGCCCGCCGGCCAGCGTGACAAGCAACCCACCGCCGCGCAAACGCCGATGGCGCCGGGTGACGAAGCGCCCGCCGGCACGCCCAGCACCGGCGAGAACGTGTGCCCGCAGTGCGGCGGCAGCGGCAAGCTCGGTGCGTCGGCCTGTCCCAACTGCGAAGGCACGGGCAAGGTGATCGTCGGCATCGGCGGCGCCTGAG
Organism: Ramlibacter sp.; assembly: GCA_036263715.1. Classification (GTDB taxonomy): domain Bacteria; phylum Pseudomonadota; class Gammaproteobacteria; order Burkholderiales; family Burkholderiaceae_C; genus Ramlibacter. The sequence goes on along the minus strand of DATAGN010000457.1, from coordinate 10,380 downwards.
CGGCGCGGGGGCGCATGCAGCCGCTCGCCCCCGACCGCATCGGTGTGCTTCCCGCCATCGAGGCGCTGCAGACGCGCGCCGGCCGATTGAGCTACATGCTATCGGGCGAGGGGCCACCCACCATCCTCCTGTTCAGCGGCGCCGGCGTGAGCCTGCAAGGCTGGGAGACGCTGTACCCCGCCATCGAGGAACTCGGCGCGGTGTTCGGCTGGAACCGCTTCGGCATGCAGGGCAGCGATGCGCCGCCCGCGCGGCACACGGGCACCGTGATCGTCGCTTCCTTGCGCGAGCTGCTCGGGTACACGGAGCTCGAGCCGCCCTACGTGCTGGTCGCGCATTCGCTCGGTGGCTTGTTCGCGAACCTGTTCGCGCGCCTGTACCCGCAGGAAGTCGCCGGCGTGCTGTTCCTCGAGGCGACCCATCCGGACGACTGGCAGGTGCTGCAGAAGCACGAGCCGCAACTGGCCAAGGCGCTGGAGAACATGCTGTCGCTGCCACGCGTGTTCTTCCAGCCCAACCTCGAAAGCGAGCTGGGTTGCATCGAGCAGACCGTGCAGGAGATCGCGTCTGCCGGTGACTTCCCGCCGGTGCCCGTGCGCGTGATCACCGGCGGCCTCACGCCCAAGGGCGCGATGCTGTCGCCCGCTGCGGTTGCCGCGAAGCGTGCGAACCAGCAGGCCCTGGCGCGCCTGTCGCCGCAGGGCGAGCAGGTCATCGCGCAGAAGAGCGGGCATTTTCCGCAGATGACGGAGCCGGAGCTGGTGCTGGACGTGCTGCGCACTCTCCTGTAGGTTGGGTTGCGCGACAGCGCACCCCAACACACACGCACCGGAACCAGGAGCCCCCCCTTGATCGCCGTCATCTTCGAAGTCTGGCCGCACCCCGAGCACCGCGACGCGTATCTCGCCTGGGCCGCGGACCTCAAGCCGCAGTTGCAGCAGATGGAGGGCTTCATCTCCATCGAGCGCTTCCAGAGCCTCAGCGACGAGGGCAAGCTGCTGTCGCTGTCGTTCTGGCGCGACGAGGAATGCCTGGCGCAATGGCGCCAGCTTGAGGCCCACCGTGCGGCGCAGGCCGCCGGCCGCGCGACCATCTTTCGCGACTACCACCTGCGCATCGCAAACGTCGCGCGCGATTACGGCATGCAGGACCGCGCGCAGGCGCCCCAGGATTCGCGGGCCAGGCACGGGTAGGGCCCGACGCGGACGGCGCTCGCCCTCGGCTACATTCCGGCGAGTGATGACGTCCCCAAGCACGCCGCCTGCCGACATCCGCGCCTGGGTCGACGACCTCCGGCTGCAGGCCGCGCTGCTCGATGGCGTCGACGTGGGCTTGTGCGCGTTCGACCTGCAGGACTGCGCGCTGGTGTGGAACCGCAGCTTCCTGCGCCTGTTCCCCGAACACGAAGGCCACATCCACGAGGGCGAGCACTACGGCGCCAACCTGCGCCGCTTCTACCAGGGGCGGCTGGACGCGTCGGAGTTGCCGAACATCGACCGCTACATCGCCGCGGGCATCGCGCGGCACCAGGCGCAGACGCAGCCCTACGAGTTCGAGCACCGCGGCGGCAAGGTGCAGGTGTCCTCGCTCCCGGTGCCGGGGCGCGGCCGCATCCGCGTCTGGCGCCCGCTGCTGTCGGCGCCCGCCCAGTCCGTCGGCGACGCCGGGATGGCGCGGCGCGTCGCCGGCGAGTTGCTCGACTCGGTCCCCGAGCCGCTGCTGGTGTGCGACGCGGACGGGCGCTTCGCCTGGGCCAACGCGGCCTTCTGCGAGATGTTCGACGTGCCCGACCTGCAGGCGGTGGCGGGCGCCACCTTGCCGGCGCTGTACGAGCGCGCGTGGGCCAAGGCCGGCGCCGCGCACGATCCCCGCGGCGTGGGCGGCGCCGCGATCCTGCGCGAGCAGCTGCGCTTCACCGGTGCGCCGTTCGAGCTGCCCCTTCCGCATGGCGGCTGCTGCCGCGTGCTGGCGCGGCCGGCGCAGGACGGCGCCGTGTTCTATGCGCTCAGCGACATCTCCGCGCTCAAGCGCTTCGAAACCGCGTTGCAGCTCACGCTGGACAACGCCGGCCGCGGCATCATTCGCTACGACGCGGATGGCCGGGTGCTGCTGTACAACCGCCAGGCCGTGGAGCTGCTGCAGCTGCCCGAGCACCTGCTGGTCGAGACACCGCAGCTGCAGGCGATCGTGCGCTTCCAGAGCGAACGCGGCGACCCCTCGGGCCTGGACGGCCAGCCCGGCTCGATGGCAGCGATGCACGGCATCTTCACGCGCGGGCGTTACCAGCGCCGCACCCCCGCGGGGCGCCTGCTGGAAATCGAGACGACGCCGCTGCCGGAAGGCGGCGCCGTGCGCACCTACACCGACGTCACGGAGTCGGTCGAGGCGCAGCAGGCGCTGACGGAGAAGTCGCGCGCCCTGCAGATCACGCTGGACAGCATGAGCCAGGGCATCTCCGCCATCGACGGGCGCGGCCGCCTGGTGTTCTGGAACCGGCGCTACCAGGAACTGCTGGAGTTTCCCGATTCCCTGCTCACGGGGCAGCCCACGATCGAGCAGCTGGTGCGCTTCCAGATCGAGCGCGGCGACTTCGGCCCGGACTTCGCCTTTGTGGATGCGGTGGCGCGCGGCTACGTCGCGGTGGGCGACCGCGTGGCGCCCTTGCAGGGGCCGGGGACCTACCTGCGCAAGGACCGCATGGGCCGCACACTGGAGGTCTCCACGCGGCCCTTGCCCGATGGCGGCGTGGTGCGCACCTTCACCGACATGACGGCCTACGTGCGCACGCAGCAGGAGCTGGCCACCAAGCAGGCGCAGCTGGGCGCCCTGGTGGAGAACCTGCCGGACCGCGTGTGGGTGAAGGACACGCAGGGCCACTTCCTGCTGATGAACCCGGCGAACCTGCGGCACCACGGGTTGGCGGAGGACGCCGTGCTCGGGCGCACGGCGCACGAGGTGTTCGGCCCGGTGGAGGGCGAGCGGCAGGCGGCTACCGACCGGCAGTCGCTGGCGTCGGACCAGCCGGTGACCTTCGAAGCCTATTCGTTCGACGCCGACGGCACGCTGCACTGCGCCGAAGTGGCGAAGGTGGCGATGCGCGACGAGGAGGGCCGCTGCATCGGGCTGCTGGGCATCGCGCGCGACATCACGGCGCGCAAGCAGCAGGAGCAGGCGCTGATCCAGGCGAAGGAAGAGGCGCTGCAGGCCAGCAAGGCGAAGACGCGCTTCCTTTCCAGCATGAGCCACGAGATCCGCACGCCCATGAACGCGATCCTGGGCATGCTGACGCTGCTGCGCGATGCGGGCCTGAACGCGCGCCAGGACGACTACGCGGGCAAGGCCGAAGGCGCGGCGCGCTCGCTGCTCGGACTGCTCAACGACATCCTGGACTTCTCCAAGATCGAAGCCGGCAAGATGCAGCTGGACCTGCGGCCCTTCTCCCTGGAGGAGATGCTGTCGGACCTGTCGGTGATCCTCTCCAGCAACGTCGGTGGGCGCGACATCGAAGTGATGTACGACCTGGACCCCGGCGTGCCCGACGCCCTGGTGGGCGACGACATGCGGCTGCGGCAGATCCTGATCAACCTGGGCGGCAATGCGGTGAAGTTCACCGAGCGGGGCGAAGTGGTGCTGCGCACGCGCCTGGTCGAGCGCGACGAGGCCTGCGCGACGATCGAGTTCTCGGTGCAGGACACCGGCATCGGCATCACCCCCGAGCAGCAGCAGCGCCTGTTCACCGATTACGCGCAGGCCTCGGAGGAGACCGCACGCCAGTTCGGCGGCACCGGCCTGGGCCTGGGCATCTGCCGGCGCCTCACGGAACTGATGGAATCCTCGCTGCAGCTGGCCAGCACGCCGGGCGTGGGCAGCTGCTTCTGGTTCGCGGTGAAGCTGCCGCTGGCGCCGCTGCCCCTGCGGCAGGAGGCGCCCAGGCAGCCTGCGCGCGTGCTCGTCGTCGACGACAACGCGCATGCGCGCGACGCGCTGGCCGGCATGTGCCAGTCGGCAGGGTGGGACGCGGACAGCGCCGCCGACGGCGAAGAGGCGGTGGCGCGCGTGCGCACCGCGGCGCAGGCCGGGCGTGCCTACGACGCCGTGTTCGTCGACTGGCTGATGCCCGGCATCGACGGCTGGCAGACCTGCGCGCGCATTCGCGAACTGGCATTGCCCGCCTCGTCGATGCCGCTGGTGATCATGGTGACGGGGCAGGGCCGCGAGGTGGTGGAGCAGCGCCTGGCGCGCGAGCAGGCCGTGCTGGATGCTTACCTGGTGAAGCCGGTCACCACCGGGATGCTGCGCGAGGCCTACCGCCGCGCGCTGTCGTCCACGTCGGCGCCCGTCGCTGCGCCTCCGCCGCCCCCGACGCCCCGGCCCTTGGCGGACCTGCGCCTGCTGCTGGCCGAGGACAACGTGGTCAACCAGCAGATTGCGCTGGAGCTGCTGACGCGCCGCGGCGCGCAGGTGGACCTGGTGGACAACGGGCGCGCGGCCGTGGAGCGCCTGGCTTCCGGCCAGCGCTACGACGCGGTGCTGATGGACGTGCAGATGCCGGTGATGGATGGCCTGGCGGCCACGCGCGAGTTGCGCAAGCTGCCGGCGCGCTCCGGGCTGCCGGTGATCGCCATGACCGCGAATGCGATGGATTCGGACCGGGTGGCGTGCCTGGAGGCGGGCATGAACGACCACGTGAGCAAGCCCTTCGTCGTGGAGGAGGTGGTGCGCACGATCCTGCGGCACGTTGCCGCGCCGCAGCCCTTCGATGACCCGCCCGCTGCCCGCGTTGCCGCCACACCCGTGTTCGATCGCGCCGATGCCTTGCAGCGCCTGGGTGGCGACGAGGAGTTGCTCGGCGTGGTGCTGCAGGTCTTCCGCGGCAACCTGGCGACCGCGGCGCGGCAGATGCAGAAGGCTGCGGCGATCCCTCGCGACGAACTGTGCCGCGTGTTCCATACGGTCAAGGGCATGGCAGCGAACGTGGGCGCGATGGCGCTGGCGGATGCGGCTTCCGATGCCGAGATGAAGCTGCGCGGTGTGGGAGGCAGCGATGTGGATGTGGAGCCGCTCGCGCGCGGTGTGGCCGAGCGGATCGCGGAGGTCTTGTCCGCGATCGGCCCTCCCCCGTAGGTCGGGTTGCGGCGCAGCCGCACCCCGACAAACCCTTTCGCCACCTCGTAGGTCGGGGTGAGCGCGCGCAGCGCCGAACCCCGACGCAAGTCGACGCCCTGCGATCAGGATGCCCGGCGAAAGTTCTTCAGTGCCTTGTCCACCGTCGCCTGGAAGGTCGGATCCTTGTAATTGCCGGACTCCTTCAGGGCCTGAACCTTGCCCAACTGCGTTCCCGAGCCTTTCCAGCCCCCTTCGACGCGGGCCAATGTATAGGCGGCGTAGAGGTTGAATCGGTAGCTCCTGGGGTCCGTCTGCGGCAACAGCGAAGAGACCAGAAGCTCCACGGTGCCTTCGTCGGTCTTTGCCAACTCCGCAAGCCTTTCGGCCTCCCAGCGCCTGTCCTTTTCCGTGAGGGCGGCGAGCACGCCCTGCTGGGTCATCGGAGCCGGCCTGCCAGGACCGCCAACCTGCGGACGTGGCGGCGGTCCCTTGATGAACTTGTCGTCTTCGCGCCGTTGCTCTTGCTGCCACACATTGGGGCCGTCGGTCGTCGGTGCTGTTTGAGCGAGCTGCGCGAACGCCCGCTCGAGAGCCGGGCCCGGAAACGCCAGCTGCATCGCATTGCGGATGCGAACCTGCTTGTCGCTCTCGCTGGAGTAGATGACGTCGTAGTGGGTCGTGACGTACTGAAGCAGCTCGAACGATCCCTTGCGATTGGCTTCGTTCTCCGCGCGCCGGGTGGCCTCTGCTTCCGCCGTGGCCTTGCGTTTCGTCTCCTCGACCTGAAAGTCATGCTGTTGCTGCGTGTCCTGCCGCGTGTTGAGCACCGCCGCGACCGACACAGCCAGAGTGGCAAGCGAAAGTGCGCCGGAAATGAGAACAGCCGAATTCCGGAAGAGAAAGTCCTGTTCCCGCTTCGCCTTGGCCCTCTCGAAGCGGAACTGGCGTTGCTCCAGAGCGAATCTGGCGAGATCGAGTTCCTCGGTAGTCATTCACCGTCCTTCATCGATGCGGTGGCAGGAATCTAGGGGGCGGTCGCCATTCAGATAACCCACACTTGTGGGAGATGACGCTCACCGACCTGAATTCCCGATCACGCCCAGAGTCAGTCCACAAACGAACGCGATCACGCCGATCCAGGCGGTGACCGCGAGTTCGCGGCGCATGCCGCTCGCGTCGGTGAGGATCCCCGTGCTGACGCGGTATTTTCAGGTCGGGATCGACCAGACGCACACCAGGTTGCACAGGAGCGCCAGGAGCATGAGGAGCACGGCGAGCGAGAGGACACCGCCGTCGGCGGTGGTGAAGTTCGGCTTTGCGCCGAACAGCGTGATGACGACGAAGCTGCCCGTGACCAGCGAAGAGAACCAGCTATGGAAAGAGCTGCGGTCCCGCAGCCATTCGACGACGTATGGTCGGTTCTGGTCGTCAATGACCGACAGTTCCTTCGACGCTGCAGACGGGCTGGATGGCATGACGCTCCCGTGACGCCGCCTCAATCCAGCCCCGTGACCGCCGTCTCCACACTGTCCCCGAAAAGGGGCTTGGTCGCCTGCAGGTGCATCCAGTGCGCCACCGCGATCACGAACGGCAACACCAGTTCGGGAATCAGGTACGCCAGCCACACCACCGACGGCTCCGGCAAGCCCACCTTGGTGATCGACAGCAAGCGGCCGACGCCGCCCATGAGCACCGCGAACGCGATCAGGTAGATGAGCGCCCCCTGCTTGCGGATCGTGAGCGCGGCCCACAGCACGATGATCCCGGTCGAAAGATAGACGCCCGCCATGAAGCGGTGCACGTTGTCGAGGCGCGCCGTGGTCTCGGGCTGGCCGAGGATCATCTGCAGCGTGCCGCCGAACAGCGCGATGCCGGCGACGAGGAGCAGGCAGACCTGGACGATGCGCTGCGACAGTGGCATGGCGGCCTCCCGCCGGTGGTGTGGGAGGATTCTGCGCCTCGCGTTTCCGCCGGGCGAGAGCCGTTGGGCGGTTCGCGTGCTCGCTCAGACGACGAAGCTTCCGCGAAACCCTCGCGCCGCGTAATAGGACTGCGCACCATTGTGGTACGTGAACACGCGCCCGAACCGCCGATCGCAGAAGAGGGCGCCTCCGAGGGCACGGATGTCGGGCGGTGTCCGGATCCAGCTGGACGTCTTGAGGTCGAACTCGCCGAGTTCCTGCAACGCGCGGTACTGCTCCTCACTCAGCAGCTGGATGCCCATGTCCTTTGCCATCTGGACGGCGCTGCCCTGCGGCTTGTTCTCCTTGCGTGCGTCGAGGGCTTCGCCGTCGTAGCAGAGGCTGCGCCGGCCAGCGGGAGTTTCCGCGGAGCAATCGCAGAAGGTGAAGCGGCCTTTGTCCTGCGCGATCACGTCGGGCTCGCCGCCGGTGCTCTCCATCGCCCACAGCGTGTTCACCGCGGCGGCATTCGCTTCGAGCTTCACCAGCAGGTCAGCCCAGCGCGCGCCGGGGTGCCGGTGCATGTGCTTGTCGAAGCGGCCCTGCAGGACTTGCAGGAGGGAGGTGCGGTCTTTGGTCTTCATGGTTCGGTCGCGCGGAAATGCTAGCACCGGGTGCCCGCGCGCGCCGGACAGCGCCCCCCGGCACAAACGCCAATGGCGCCGCGCTGCGGCGCTTCCCAGAATGGGCCGGTCCATCCCAGAGGAGCCGCATCCATGCTCACCCGTCGTGACCTTCTCGCCGCCGCTGCCGGCGCCGCCGCCGCCGGCGGCGCGTTTGCGCAGGCATTCCCCACCCGGCCGATGAAGATCGTCGTGCCTTTCCCCCCGGGCGGCACCGGCGATGCGCAGGCGCGGCTGATCGGCGAGTACATGGCGCGCACGCTGGGCCAGTCGATGGTGGTGGAGAACAAACCGGGCGCGGGTTCGGTCATCGGCGCGGCTGCCGTGGCCCAGGCGCCGGCGGACGGCTACACGCTGCTGCTCATGTCCAACAGCTTCGTCATCAACAACAAGCTGCGCGGCGCGACGCTGCCCTACGCCGGCATGAAGGCCTTCGAGCCGGTGGCCTGCCTGACCAACTCGCCGCAGATGATCGCGGTGAACGCCACGCGGCCCTGGAAGAACTTCAGGGAATGGGTGGAAGCGGCGAAGGCGAAGCCCGACACGCTGTCGTACGCGACCTTCGGGCCGGCGACCACGCAGCACATCGCCGGCGAGATGCTGGTGCGGCCCCTCGGGATGAAGATGACCTACGTGCCCTTCCCGGGCGGCGCCCCGGCGGTGAACGCCGCGGTCGCGGGCCACGCCGATGCGGTGCTGGCGAACGTCAACGAGATCCAGCCGCACGTGCAATCGGGCAAGTTGCGCGCGCTGGCCGTGGCCACGGCGCAGCGGCTGCCCTCGATGCCGGACGTGCCCACGGTCGCCGAGGCCGGCTTGCCCGGCTACGAGGCCGCTGCCTGGTTCGGCCTGCTGGCGCCGGCCGGCACGCCGCGCGACGCGATCGCGCGCTTGTCGCGCGCGGCGCTCGCCGCGCTGGGCGATGCCGAGGTGCGCAAGCGGCTGGAGGGCGTTGGGCTCGATCCGTATCCCATGGACGCGGCACAGTTCGCGGCGCACATCAACGACCAGTTCACCCGATACTCCAAGGTGATCGACGAGGCGGGCATCAAGGCATGACCGAGACCCTGGGCACGCGCGAACAGCAGGTGCTGGACTTCCTTGCCGCCTCGCAGCCGCAGATGCTGGGCCTGCTGCAGCGCATCGTCGACATCGACTCAGGCAGCTATCACAAGGCGGGCGTGGACGCCGTGATCGGACAGCTGCGCGCGCAGCTGGAGCAGCACGGCGTGGCCTGCGAGATCCACGCCAATGCAGAAGCCGGCAACTGCATGCGCGCCTCCCTGGCCGGTGAGGGGAAGCCCATCGTGCTGATGGGGCACTGCGACACGGTGTTCGCACCCGGCACGGCGGCGCAGCGGCCCTTCCGCGTCGAAGGCGACATGGCATACGGACCGGGCGTGGCCGACATGAAGGCGGGGCTGGTGATCAACACTTTCGTGCTGTCTGCCTTCGCGCGCGCCGGCATCGAGGTGCCGATGCTGGGCCTGTACACCGCCGACGAGGAGATCGCTTCGCCGGCATCGCGTCCCTTCATCGAGGCCAATGCGGCGAATGCGCGCGCGGTCTTCAACTCCGAGCCCGGCCGTCCGAGCGGCAACGTGGTGACCGGCCGCAAGGGTGCGATGTTCGTGGAGTGTGAGGTGACCGGCGTTCCGGCGCACTCAGGGGGGAACCACCACGAAGGCGCGAGCGCGATCGAGGCGCTGTGCCGCAAGGTCGTGCAGATGCACCGGCTGACCGACTACGAGAGCGGCACCACGGTGAACGTGGGGCTGATCCAGGGCGGCACTTCGGTGAACACCGTGGCCCCGCATGCCGCAGCCTCGATCGACGTGCGCTTCAAGACCGCGGCGGCGATGGAAGCGGTGAAGGCAAAGCTGGCCGCGATCATGGGCGAGGTGGAAGTGAAGGGCACCTGCGCCCACGTGACGCAGCAGCGTTATTTCCTGCCCCTGGTGCAGTCGGAAGGGAGCAAGGCCTTGTTCGAAGCCTATGTCGATTCGGCCGCGGCGATCGGGTTCGGGACGTCTGGGGAATACAGCGGGGGGTCCGCCGACTCCGGCTTTACTGCGGCCGCGGGTGTGCCGACCTTGTGCGGCACCGGGCCGGTGGGCGGGAAGGTGCACACGGCGGACGAGTGGCTGAAGGTCAGCACGATCGTGCCGCGGGCGCAGGCGATGGCGTTGACGGTGATGCGGATGATGCGTGGTGCCAGCAATTACTGGGATAACGGTGGTAGGTTATAGCTCAGCCTGCCGTCATCTGCAGTCACCCATCCCGATGAATTGAACTTCTCGTAGATGCTCTGCGCGTGGTCACCGTCTTCACCACTGCCTTCCAGGCGTGTGCGGATGGTGTTGATTAGCCTGTCAACGGTGCCGGGTGTTGCATGTCCGCGCTTGTGCAAGTCCGCCAGCACGAGCTGCACTCGCTCCTCTTCACTCATCGACGTCGTCGTGGGCGCAACTGCGTGATCCGCCTTCTTACGGGCGGAACCTTCTACGGATTTGGGGCACTGGAACTGCCCTCTTTGCTTCAGGATGATGTGAAGCTTTTCTTTCAGAGACATTTTCCCAAAAAGTCGATTCAAAGTCTTGCAGCACGCGACGCAGTTCTCGTCGTAATCCCCGCCGCCGTTTGCTAACGCGACGAGATGCTCGACGCTCGCCTCAGCTCTGGGGAGAGGA
>DATAGN010000456.1:0-8970 GCA_036263715.1 Ramlibacter sp. | reverse complement strand
GCCCTGGACCGGCGTGCGCAACTACCAGGCCCGCAACTTCATGCGCGATGCCATGCGCGTGGGCGACGGCGTGCTGTTCTATCACTCCAGCTGCGCGGAGCCCGGCATCGTCGGCATCGCGCGCGTGGTGTCCGACGCCTACCCGGACCCGACGCAGTTCGATAGGAAATCGCCCTACCACGATGCTGCGTCGAACCGTGAAGATCCGCGTTGGCTGCTGGTCGACGTGCAGGTGACGCACAAGACGCGGAACCTGACGCTGCCCGAGATGCGCGGCGATCCCGCGCTGGCGGACATGCTCGTGCTGAAGAAGGGAAACAGGCTGTCCATCACCCCGGTGGAGGAAAGGCACTGGCGCCACATCCTGCGCCTGCTGGACGTGCGCGCGTGAGCGCGATGCAGCCCGCGCACACCGATCCGGGAAACTCCTAGACCCCTCCCGGGGCACGAAAGCTACGCTGGATCTGCTGCACGTGCATTCGACATGGCAGCCCTTCCCAAGAACAACCAGGAGCCCCAATGAAACTACGCGGCGTGCGCCTTGCCCTTGCTGTTTCCGCTGTCGCCATGCTGTCTGGATGCGCCATGCACCAGCAGATGCACCAGCGAGCCATCCACGCGAGTCCCAACATCTATGCGGCCATCGGTCCCTACTCGCAGATGGTGCAGTCGGGGAACACGTACTACCTGTCCGGCGTGATCCCGTTGAACCGCGCGGGCAACGCGGTGGAAGGCACCACGATCGAGGAGCAGACCCGACTGGTGCTCACCTACATCGGCGAGGTCCTCAAGACGCAGGGGATGACGCACGAAAACGTGGTGATGTCCACGGTCTACATGAAGGACCTGAACGAGTTCGCCCGCATGAACACCGTGTACGGCGAGTTCTTCCGCACGCGTCCACCGAGCCGCGCGACGGTGGAGGTCGCCAGGCTGCCGCGCGACGTGAAGGTGGAGATCGCCGTCATCGCCACGAAGTAGCCCCGAGGACGCCGCGCGGCGTCCTTTTTTCTTTCGCAGCGCCAGGCGGGCCGGTCGGCCCGCACGAGGCGGTTTTTCCCCATGCACCAAGGAGGCATCGAAATGAAGCAGGTTCCATCGTTTCAGGACCCCGCCAGCGGGCGCGCAATCACCGAGGAACAGATCCGATCCTGGTCGCCCAAGCGCCGGGATTTCCTGCGCGTGCTGGGCATCGGCGCCGGCGCGGCCGCGGGCATGGGGCTGGTGGCGTGCGGCGGTGCGAATGCACAGACCGCGGTGGAGGCGCAGCGCGCCGCACTGATGGCCGACGAAGGCTTCTGGGCCGATGTGCAGTCACGCTTCATGTTGAACAACAGCAAGCTGTTCATGAACATCGGCACCGCGGGTTCGATGCCGCGCAGCGTCGTCGAGCGCTACAACGCCGACAACATCGCCTACGCCACGGAGTCCATGAGCGGCTACAGCAACTGGCAGGCGCAGCGCACGGCGATGGCCAAGGGATTCGGCGTGGATCCCGACGAACTGGTGATCGACTACAACACCTCCGACGGCATGTCCAAGGCGATCCTGGGCATCCCCTGGCAGGCCGGCGACGTGGTGATCACGACCAACCACGAGCATCCCGGCGGCTACGTGCCCCTGGGCATCGCCGTCGAACGCTACGGCGTGATCGTGCGGCGCGTGACCTTGCCCGCCGGCGACGGCGCCGTGCGCCTGGCCGACGGCACCACGGCACAGCACAACGCGGAGCTGTACCGCACCCTGTTCCGCAACGAAGTCCTGGCCGCACGGGCCGCCGGCCAGCGCGTGCGCGCGCTGATGTGGTCCTCCCCCACCTACCTCACGGGCATCATGTTGCCCATCCCGCAGATCCAGTCGGTGGCCAAGGAGTTCGGCCTGATCTCCATCGTGGACGGCGCGCACCTGCCGGGCATGATGGCCTACAACTACGCGGACCTGGGTGTCGACTTCATGGCCGGCGCCGGCCACAAGTGGCAATGCGGGCCGGGCAGCAGCGGCATCCTGGTGATGCGCAACAAGGCGCGGCCCAATGCGTCCGCGACCCTGCCGCCGTACTTCCCGGTCGTGACCAGCAGCGCCACGCAGCAGGCCAACTTCGGCACGCGCCCCGCGCGCATGGGCGGAACGGGCCAGGTCGCCTGGACGGCGCGCGGCGAATGGGACCCCGGGTCGGTGCTCTCCAGCATCGGGTCCATGCACGCGCCGCACATCAACGCCCTGGCGAATGCCTGTGCCGACTGGGACGCGATCGGACGCGCCAAGATCCAGACCTACGTGCTGGGCCTGTCCTTGTATACCAAGGAAAAGATCATCGAGATGTGGGGCTCCGCGGATGCGCTGTACTCGCCGCGCGACGCGAACCTGCTGTCGGCCCTGACCTCGTTCAACCCGTTCCACGGCCTGGACGGCACCAAGAACCTGGTCGCGCGCTCCACCGCGGTGAACGGCTCGATTTCCGCCTCGCCGTCGAGCAACCTGGTGACGCGGCTGCAGAACGAGCGCAACATCATCGTGCGGAACACGACCACGCCGCAGATCCTCGCGGGCGGCACGCTGCAGAACATCTTCCCGATCCGCATGTCCACGCATCTCTGGCACGACCCGAACGATATCGATCGTGCGCTCGCCGCGATCCGCGAGATCGCGATGCAGATCGCCGCGCAGGCATCCTGATGCGGCTTTGCGGCGGGGCGGCGGCACACCGCGGCCGCCCCGCCGCCGCTCGTGATCGTCCGGCATGAGCGGCTGGCAGGTGGCGGGCTTCCTGCTCTGCGTCGTCGTCGCGACCTGCGCGCAGAGCATCACCGGCTTCGCGCTGGTGCTGATCCTGCTGGGGCTGGCCAGCCTGTTCGAGCTCGCGCCGCTGTCGGACGTGGCGAACGTCGGCAGCGTGCTGGCGCTCGCGACGGTCGCGGTGGCGCTGCGCGGCCCGCGCAAGGCGCTGGACACCGGCATCCTGCGCTCCAGCATCGCGGGCAGCGTGTTCGGCATCGCCGCGGGGGTGGCGCTGCTGGTGTGGCTGCAGGCGAACGTGGTGATGCTGTTGCGGCTGCTGCTCGGGATCGTCGTGATCGGATGCGCGGTGGTGGTGCTGGTGCGGGCCGAGCCGCTCGCCCGGCGCTCGTCGCACGCTTCGTTCGCCGGCTTCGGCTTCCTGGCGGGCGTGCTGGGCGGCCTGTTCTCCGCGTCGGGGCCGCCGCTCGTGTACCAGTTCTACCGGCAGCCGATCCCGCTGGACAGCGTGCGCGACACGCTGGTGGCCACGCTCGCCGCCGGCTCGCTGATCCGGCTGGCCATGGTGGTGCCGGCCGGTCAGTTCACGCTGGACGCGCTGCTGCTGTCCGTGCTGTCGCTGCCGGTTGCAATGGGCGTCACCTGGTGGCTGCGCCGGCATCCGCCGGCATGGAAGCGCGAGACGGTGTTGAAGATCGTGTGTGCGTTGCTGGTGGTGACGGGGCTGGGCTTGGTGGTGCCGGCCGTCGGGGCGCTGGCGGGTTGAGCACGCGGCGAGGCGTTCCCCGGCCCGCGCGTACGATGGGGCCATGGCCACCGACCCGAATCCCCTCCTCGCCCCCTGGTCCGCTCCCTACGGCCTGCCGCCGTTCGCGCAGATCCGCGCGGAGCATTTCGAGCCCGCGTACGAGCAGGTGCTGCAGCAGCACCGCGCCACCATCGAGGCGATCGCAAGCGATCCGGCAGCGCCCGGTTTCGACAACACGCTGGCCGCTTTCGACGTGAGCTGGCGGCCGCTTGGCCGGCTCGGCATGGCCTTCGGCAACCTGTGCTCCTCGCACACCTCGCCCGAGCTGCAGGACGTGCAGCGGCGCCTGGCGCCGGTCACGTCCGCCCACCACAGCGCCGTCTACATGCACCAGGGACTGCTGCGCCGCGTGGCGGCGGTGCACGAGCAGCGCAGCCGCCTGGCGCTGACGCCGGAGCAGCTGCGGTTGGTCGAGCGCGTGTACCTCGACTTCGTCTACGCGGGCGCCCTGCTCCCGCCGGCCAAGCAAGTTCGGTGTGCCGAGATCCGCAAGGAGCTGGCAACGTGCATGGCCCTGTTCGGCCAGAACGTGCTGCACGACGAATCCACTTGGGTGCTGGTGCTGCACGACGAGGAGGAACTCGTTGGGCTGCCGGAGTTCGTCCGCGCCTCGGCGCGCCTGGCGGCGCAGCAACGCAAGCTGGGCGACGTGCACGCGATCACCCTTTCGCGCTCGTCCGTCGTTCCCTTCCTCACGTTCTCCGAGCGGCGCGACCTGCGCGAGCAGGCCTGGCGCGCCTGGACGCAGCGCGGCGCCCACGAAGGCGAGCACGACAACCGGCCCTTGATCGGCCGCGTCCTCGTGCTGCGCCACGAGCTGGCGCAACTCCATGGCTACGCCACGTATGCGGACTTCGCGCTGGTGGACCGCATGGCGCGCACGCCGCAGGCGGTGGACCGGTTGGTGGACGATGTGTTCGATCGCGCCAAGGCGGCCCTGGCGCCGGAGCGCGAGAGGCTGCAGGCGCTGCAGCGCGCCGCCGGCGTCGACGAGGCGATCGAACCCTGGGACTGGCGCTACTGGGCCGAGAAGGTGCGCCAGCGCGACTTCGCCGTCGACGATGCCGAGGTCAAGCCGTACTTCTCGCTGGATGCGATGGTGAACGCGGCCTTCGACTGCGCGCAGCGCCTGTTCGGGCTGCGCTTCCTGGCCCGCACGGACCTCGTGCTGTACCACCCCGACGTTCGCGCGTACGACGTGCAGGATGCCGACGGTCGTGCCGTCGGTCTCTTCATCCACGACAACTACGCGCGGCCCACCAAGCGCAGCGGCGCCTGGATGAGCAGCCTGGCCGTGCAGGCGCGCAATGGCGGCGAGGTGCTGCCGGTCATCCTGAACAACAACAACTTCGCGCAGGCGAGTCCCACGCTCCTGGGTTTCGACGACGTACGCACGCTGTTCCACGAGTTCGGCCACGCGCTGCACGGGTTGCTGTCGAACGTGACCTATGCGCAGCTCTCCGGCACGGCGGTGCTGCGCGACTTCGTCGAGCTGCCTTCGCAGCTGTTCGAGCACTGGGCCGCCGAGCCCGAGGTGCTGCGGCGCCACGCGCGCCATGCGCAGACCGGCGAGGCCATCCCCGAGGCGCTGATCGAGCGGCTGCGCGCGGCGGAGCGCTTCGGCGAGGCCTACGAGACGGTGCGCTACTGCGGCAGCGCCATCGCCGACATGGCGGTGCACCGGCACCCCGATCCCGCTTCCGTCACCGACTGGACAGCGTACGAGGAGCAGGTGCTGCGCGAGCGCGGCTTGCCGAGCGAGACCGGCATCAACCATCGCCTGGCGCATTTCCAGCACCTGTTCAGCGGCGGCTATGCGGCCGGCTACTACGTGTACCTGTGGGCCGAGGTGCTGGATGCGGACGCCTGGGATGCGTTCCAGGAAGCGGGCAGCCCGTTCGCGCCCGGCGTGGCGCAGCGCCTGCGGGAGTGCATCTATGCAAGCGGCAACAGCGTGGAGCCGGGGGAGGCGTTCCGGCGCTTTCGCGGCAGGGATCCGGTGATCGGGCCGCTGTTGAAGCAGAAGGGCTTGTCGGACGCCGTCAGGCAGCCAGCCCGGCAACCGCAGGCGTCGCTGCAAACATAGCGCGCAGGATCTGCTTGACCGCCACGACCACGGCCGAATCCGGCGCCGTGGCACGGGTGGCCAGGCACAGGCGATTCAGGACGCGCGGCGAGTGGATCCCGGCGAAAGCCAGCTTGCCGGCGCCGGCATCCTCGATCGCGCGGCTGCGCGGCAGGATGGTCAGGCAATTGCTGCTGGCGGCGGTGGCGACCAGGCTGTCGATGGCGTTCACCTCCGCGACCACCGTCAGCGTCACGCCATGCCGGCGGCACTGCGCCTCCAGCAGCGCGCGGATCGGATTCGGCGCGCTGGGCAGCACCAGGGGAAAGCCGGCGAGTTCCCGGAAAGCCACGGCCTGCGGCAAGCTGGCGCGTGCCTGCATGCCGCAGGCCAGCACCAGTTCCTCGCGCATCAGCGTCTCCCAATGCAGCTTCGTGGCATCTTCGGCGCTGTAGAGGACGGCGAGGTCGATCTTGCCTTCGAGCAGCCACTCACGCACCTGCGCGCTCAGGCCGTCCATGACGGTGAGGGAGCACCCCGGGAACTGCTCGAGCACGCGCTTGACCAGTTCGGGCGTGACCGACTTCGCCAGGCTCGCCGTAATGCCCACGCGCACCGGGCCCGCCGGAACGCTCTTGAGTTCGCGCAGGTGCTCCCGCGCCGCGCGCACCTCGGCCAGGATGGTGTCCGCGTGCGCGAGCAGGCAGCTTCCGGCGGGCGTCAGGGCGACCCCCCGCCCGGTGCGGTGCAGCAGCCGGTCGCCGACGTCCTCCTCGAGCAGGCGGATCTGCCGACTCAAGGTCGGTTGGGACAGTCCCATGCCCGCTGCCGCCCGCGAGAGGCTGCCGGCCCGGGCGACCTTGACGAAGTACTCCAGCTGGTTCAGGTTCATCGCATCCGGGTCTCCACCTCGCCGCAGGTATAGAGACATCGCATACCTGATTCTCACATGGGCCGTCTTCCGCACCCGCGGTTTCCATGGAATCCTGCGTGGAGTGGTCAAGCGCAGTCGGTTCACCAGTTCGGAGAGGCCCATGACAGCAAGGCAGTGGATGGCAGGCGTGATGTGCGCCGCGATGGCATGGGCGGGCGCGGCTGGCGCGCAAGCCTTCCCGGACCGGCCGATCCGGCTGATCGTTCCCTTCGCTGCCGGCGGCGGCAGCGACACCATGGGGCGGCTGATCGCGCTGAAGCTGGCCGAGGTCCTGGGCCAGAGCGTGGTCGTGGAGAACCGCGCCGGCGCCGGCGGCAACATCGGCGCCACCGCCGTGGCCAAGGCCGCGCCCGACGGCTACACGCTGCTGATGGCCAACGTGGCGCTCGGCATCAATGCGGGATTCCCGACCAAGCCGCCCTTCGACGTCATAAAGGATTTCAGCCCGGTGGCGCTGGTCGGCACCAGCGCGCTGGTGGTGGCCGTGCATCCCTCGGTGCAGGCGCGATCCATCCCGGACCTGATCAAGCTGGCCAAGGCGAGGCCCGGCGGCCTCAGCTACTCGTCGTGCGGCAACGGCACGCTGCAGCACATGGGCGCGGAGTTGCTGAAGAACCTGGCCAGCGTGCACATGGTGCACATCCCCTACCGCGGCTGCTCGCAGGCGGTCGCCGCCAGCGTGGCGGGAGACGTGCCGGTCACCTTCAATGCGATCAGCAACGTGATCCCTTTCGTCAGCGGCGGGCAGCTGCGGCTGCTCGGCGTCGCCTCCGAGCGCCGGCTGCGCGCCTATCCCGACGTGCCGACCATCGCCGAGGCCGGCTTCGCCAACTACGACGCCGACCTGTGGATGGGGATCATGGCCCCGGCCGGTACGCCCCCGGCCGTGGTGAGCCGATTGAATACGGCCTTGAACCAGGTCGTCGCCATGCCCGACGTGCAGGAAAGCTACCGCCGGCAGATGTTCGAACCGCGCAGCGGCACGCCGGAGCAGTTCGCCACGCTGCTGCAAAGGGAGGTGAACAAGTGGACCAGCGTCATCAAGGCCGCCAACATCAAGCCCGACTGAAATGAACCAGCAGCAGAACGAAGAACTCACGCGCACCGGCCCCGGCACCCTGATGGGTGACCTGTTCCGCCGCTACTGGCTGCCCGTCATGCTCACGCGCGACCTGCCGGCCCCGGGCGGCGTGCCGGTGCGGGTGAAGGTGCTGTCCGAACGCCTGCTTGCGGTGCGCGACACCGACGGCAAGGTGGGCCTCATCGGCGAGTTCTGCGCCCACCGCGGCGTGTCCCTCTGGTTCGGGCGCAACGAGCCGGGCGGCATCCGCTGCCCCTACCACGGCTGGAAGTACGACGTGAAGGGCCAGTGCACCGAGATCCCGTCGGAACCCGAGGGCAGCACCCATTGCCAGCGCATCAAGCTGGCCGCCTACCCGCTGCTCGAGATCAACGGCGTCGCCTGGACCTACATGGGCCCGCCCGAGCATCAGCCGCCCCACCCCCAATTCGAGTTCGCGCGGGTTCCCGCGGAGCAGACCTACATGTCGCTGGCGCACCAGGAGTGCAATTACCTGCAGGCGCTGGATGGCGGCATCGACTCCAGCCACGTGTCCTTCCTGCACGGCGACGCGATCAACTCCGATCCGCTGTTCAAGGGTTCCAAGGGCAACGAGTACAACCTGAAGGATCTCCGGCCGCAGTTCGACGTCGGACCCACGGAAGGCGGCATCAACATCGCGGTGCGGCGCAACGCGGAGGCCGGCAGCTACTACTGGCGGATCACGCCGGTGGTGCTGCCCACCTTCATCGTCGTGCCGCCGCGGGGGACGCATCCGATCCATGGCCACGTGTGGGTGCCCATCGACGACGAGAACTGCATGACCTGGTCGTTCTCGTACCACCCCACGCGCGCGCTGACCCCGCAGGAGCGCGCCGCCCTGGAGGAAGGCGCCGCGATCCACGTGAAGCTGGTGCCCGGCACCTACCGTCCCGCGGCGAACCGCGACAACGACTACCTGATCGACCGCGCGGCGCAGCTGGCCGGCACCAAGTTCAGCGGCATCGACGGCATCGGCGTGCAGGACATCGCGGTGCAGGAGAGCATGGGCGCGATCCAGGACCGCACGAAGGAGCACCTGGTCTCCACCGACCGTGGCCTGGTGATGGCCCGCCGCACGCTGCTGCAGGCGGCCAAGGACCTGCGGGAACGGGGCACGACGCCGCCCGGCGTGGATCCCGAGCACCACAAGGTGCGCGGCGCCGCGCTCGTGTTGCCGCACGAGGTGCCGTTCGCGGAGGGGGCGAGGGAGGCGCTGCGGGCGTTGCCGGGGGTGCCGCCGGCTTCCGTGTAGGTCTTCGTAGGTCGGTGGTGAGCGCGCGCAGCGCCGAACCCCGACGCGCGCTGCGCTCGGAGCGGGGGGGGGG
>DATAGN010000455.1:0-8493 GCA_036263715.1 Ramlibacter sp. | reverse complement strand
CTGGGCAAGTGGGCCCGGGAATCGGAACAGGCCCGGGCCGGCGGCCCGTGTGAACTGGACCTTCGCTATGGCGACGGCCCCAACGAAACACTGGATGTGTTTCCAGCTCCGCATGGCGACGCGCCCGTGCTGGTGTTCATCCACGGCGGTTACTGGCGCGCCCTGGACAAGAAGGACAACTCGTTCATCGGCCCGGCCTTCACCCGCGACGGCGCCTGCGTGGTGATCCCGAACTACGCCTTGTGCCCCGCCGTGACCGTCCCGCAGATCGTCCTGCAGGTCGCGCGGGCGGTGGCCTGGACCTGGCACCACGTCGGCCGCTATGGCGGTGACCGCCGCCGGATCGTGGTGGCCGGGCACTCCGCCGGCGGGCACCTGGCCGCGATGACGGCCGCGTGCCTGTGGCCGCAGCTGGACCCGTCGCTGCCCAAGGACGTGGTGCGCAGCGCGCTCGCCATTTCCGGATTGCACGATCTGGATCCGATCATGCAGACGCCGTTCCTGCAGAAGGACCTGCGCCTCACGGCGCAGCAGGTGGCGCAGGCCAGCCCGGCGCGGTTGCCGGCGCCGCGGCAGGGCACGTTGTATTCAGTGGCGGGCGGGGACGAAAGCAGCGAATACCACCGGCAGAACCGCCTGATCCAGGAAGCCTGGGGCGGGCGGCGGGTGCCGGTGTGCGAGCTGCTGCCGGGGTTGAACCACTTCAGCATCCTCGATGCGCTGGTGGATCCGGGGCATCGGTTGCACCAGCTGGCGGTGGATTTGCTGCGGGCCTGAGCCTCACATGAGCAGGTGTTCCCCCGCGTTGTCCCCACCCAGGATCACGTAGTTGACCTTCCGGATGTCGGCCAGCCTGGTGCCGCCCGCATAGCTGATCGAGCTTTGCAGGTCTTCCTGCATCTCGCGCAGCGTCTCGGCCAGCTTGCCCTTCACCGGCTCGAGGATGCGCTTGCCCTCGACGTGCTTGTACTCGCCCTTGTTGAAGTCGGACGCGGAGCCGTAGTACTCCTTGTACAGGCGGCCCTCGACTTCCACCGTCTGGCCGGGCGACTCCTCGTGGCCGGCCAGCATCGAGCCGACCATCACCATCGTCGCGCCGAAGCGGATGCTCTTGGCGATGTCGCCGTGCTCACGGATGCCGCCGTCAGCAATGATCGGCTTGGTCGCCACGCGCGCGCACCACTTCAGCGCCGACAACTGCCAGCCGCCGGTGCCGAAGCCCGTCTTCATGCGCGTGATGCACACCTTGCCGGGACCGATGCCCACCTTGGTGGCGTCCGCGCCCCAGTTCTCCAGGTCGATGATGGCCTCCGGCGTGCCCACGTTGCCGGCGATCACGAAGCTGGCGGGCAGCTTGCGCTTGATGTGGCCGATCATGTTCTTCACCGTGTCGGCGTGGCCGTGAGCGATGTCGATCGTCACGTATTCCGGCACCAGGCCCTCGGCCGCCAGCCGGTCCACCGTCTCGTAATCGGCCGGCTTCACGCCCACCGAGATCGAGGCGAAGGCGCCGGCTTCCTGCATGCGCCGCACGAAGCGCACGTTGTCCAGGTCGAAGCGGTGCATCACGTAGAAGTAGCCGTTCTGGGCCATCCAGAGGCAGATCTTCTCGTCGACCACGGTCTTCATGTTGGCCGGCACCACCGGCAGCTTGAAGCGGCGGCCGCCGAAGTCGAGGGAGGGGTCGCACTCCGAGCGGCTTTCCACGCGGCACTTGCGCGGCAGCAGCAGGACTTTGTCGTAGTCGAAAATTTCCATGTTCCAGGCTCCGAAAGCTGTTGCAGAAAACAGTGAGCGCTTGGACTGTGGGAGGCCGGTTTCCGCAGGGGAACCCCCGAACGAAAAACCGGGCCACAAATGCTTGGGCCCGGTGATTGATTCTAAGTCTGCCCGGCCGTCATGGACATTCGGTTCGCGTGATAGCCCTGATACGCCCCCGGCCATCGGCGACGACGGCGACCAGCCTCAGCCTTTCCGGCCGCACGCCTTCCTGGATCTGCATGGCCCGCGTTTCGGCCAGCAGGCGCGGATTGCGCCCCACCGTCTTGGCCCAGTCCGGCCGGAACACGTTGCGCACCACGGTGCGCGGCACGGGCGTGCCCTCGGTGCCGGCGGGGATCTGCTCCACGAGCATCAGCCACACGTGCCAGGCGCCCTGCACGTCTTCCTTGAGCTCCATCGAGGTGCCGACGTAGTCGTTGATCGCCTGGCCATGCGCCAGGCGCAGGGGCGCCGGGGTGCCGTTGCGCTCGCTCGTCACGCTGGCGCTCGTCTTCGGGGTCGGACGCTTCAGGTGGTACAGGCGGTCCAGCGCCTCGTCGCGGGCGATCGACGCCATCGGCGCGTTCTGGCCTTTCAAGCCCGGAACGATCCAGTCCAGCACGATGGTGTCCGGCGGCGGCGCCGGGACCTTCTCGCGCCAGCATTCCAGGCAGTCGGCGCTGATGAAACGTTCGACGATGGCGCGCGCCTGCGGCACGTCGTCGCTGGTGCACAGGGCTTGGGCCGCAACGGGGGCGAGGGCGAGGAGGGCGGAAACGAGGATGGATCTTGGCACGGCGGTTCGAATCATGCCGCAGCTGCGGGGTTCCCGGGGCGCTCTTCCTACAATGCGACATGTTCCCAGAAGTCGCCGCCGACTCGCCGCTGCTGCAGCACCTCAATCCCGAGCAGCTGGCCGCCGTCACCCTCCCCCCCGAGCACTCCCTCATCCTGGCGGGGGCCGGCTCGGGCAAGACGCGCGTGCTCACCACCCGCATCGCCTGGCTGCTGGCCACCGGGCAGATCGGGCCCGGCAACGTGCTGGCCGTCACCTTCACCAACAAGGCCGCCAAGGAGATGATGACGCGGCTGGGCGCCATGCTGCCCGTCAACGTGCGCGGCATGTGGATCGGCACCTTCCACGGCCTGTGCAACCGCTTCCTGCGCGCGCACTGGAAGCTGGCCAACCTGCCGCAAAGCTTCCAGATCCTGGACACGCAGGACCAGCTGTCGGCCATCAAGCGGCTGATGAAGCAGCACAACGTGGACGAGGAGCGCTTTCCGGCCAAGGAAACGCAGTGGGCCATCGCCGGCTGGAAGGAAGAGGGCCTGCGGCCGAACACGATAGACACGCGCACGGACGAAGACCGGCGCAAGGTCGAGATCTACCAGCTTTACGAGGAACAGTGCCAGCGCGAGGGCGTGGTCGACTTCGCCGAGCTGATGCTGCGCAGCTACGAGCTGCTGCGCGACAACGACCCGATCCGAGAGCATTACCAGCGCCGCTTCCACCACGTGCTGGTCGACGAATTCCAGGACACCAACAAGCTGCAGTACGCGTGGCTGAAGATGCTGGCCGGCCCGGGCACATCGGTCTTTGCCGTGGGTGACGACGACCAGAGCATCTACGCCTTTCGCGGCGCCCGCGTGGGCAACATGGGCGACTTCGTGCGCGAGTTCAGCGTGCGCCACCAGATCAAGCTGGAGCAGAACTACCGCAGCTTCAGCAACATCCTCGACTCGGCCAACGCGCTGATCGCGCACAACAAGACCCGCCTGGGCAAGAACCTGCGCACGGACCAGGGGCCGGGCGAACCGGTGCGCGTGTACGAGGCGCCGACCGACATGGCCGAGGCGCAGTGGATGGTGGAGGAGATCCGGCAGTTGTTCCGCGAGGACATCCCGCGCCACGAAATCGCGGTGCTCTATCGCAGCAACGCGCAGTCCCGCGTGATCGAGACTTCGCTGTTCAATGCCGCCGTGCCCTATCGCGTCTACGGCGGCCTGCGCTTCTTCGAGCGCGCGGAGATCAAGCACGCGCTGTCCTACCTGCGGCTGCTGGAGAACCCGCACGACGACACCAGCTTCATCCGGGTGGTGAACTTCCCCGCCCGAGGCATCGGCGCGCGCAGCATCGAGCAGCTGCAGGACGTGGCCCGTGCCTCGGGCTCTTCGCTGCACGACGCGGTGAAGTCCACCACCGGCAAGGCGGGAGCGAACCTCGCCGCCTTCGTGCAGAAGATCGATGCGATGCGGGCCGAGACCGAAGGCCTCACGCTGCGCGAGATCATCGAGGTGATGCTCCAGCGCAGCGGCCTCGTGGACCACTACCGCAGCGAGCGCGACGGCGGTGACCGCATCGAGAACCTGGAGGAACTCGTCAACGCGGCGGAGAGCTTCGTCACGCAGGAGGGCTTCGGCCGCGATGCGGTGGCCTTGCCGGTGGACGAACTCGGGGGCGTGGTGCTGCGGCAGTCACCCGCGAGCCAGGGCCTGGATCCGAGCCTGCCGGAGATCAACGAACCGGCGCCCGACTACGTTCCGCCCGATGCGGAAACGGGCGAGACCCTGTCGCCGCTGGCCGCCTTCCTGACGCACGCCGCGCTGGAGTCGGGCGACAACCAGGCGCAGGCCGGCCAGGACGCGGTGCAGCTGATGACGGTGCACGCGGCCAAGGGCCTGGAGTTCGATTGCGTGTTCGTGACCGGGCTGGAAGAAGGCCTGTTCCCCAGCGAGCGTTCGCTGGCCGACTACGAGGGGCTCGAGGAGGAGCGGCGCCTGATGTACGTGGCGATCACGCGCGCCCGCAAGCGGCTGTACCTGTCGTACTCGCAGACGCGCCTGCTGCACGGGCAGACCCGCTACAACGTCAAGAGCCGCTTCTTCGACGAGTTGCCCGAGCACGCCCTGAAGTGGCTGACGCCGAAGAACCAGAGCTTCGGCGGCTCGGCGTTCGGCTTCGGCATGGGTTATCCGAGCACGCGCGGCGCGGGCTCCTCAGGCGGCTATGGCCGCAGCAGCGAGACCTTCGCCAGCCCGCCGGTGCCCGTGCAGAAGGCCGCGCCCGATCACGGCCTGCATGCCGGCATGAAGGTGTTCCACGCCAAGTTCGGCGAAGGCACGGTCCTCACGCTGGAAGGCAGCGGCCAGGACGCCCGCGCGCAGATCAACTTCCCGCGGCATGGGCACAAGTGGCTGGCCCTGTCGGTGGCGAAGTTGACCCCCGTCACGTAAGCCGGGGTGAGCCCGCAGGCAAACCCCGGTGATCGTCGCGGTGATGCTCGTCACCCCGCGCTGCGAGCGGCGTAACCAAGGCTTACAAAGCCGCCGTCCATCCCTTTGACGGCTTCCGGCACGGCGACCACACTGGCGCGCACACCCCGGAGGCCACCATGAAGCCACGCCTGCTGCTCACGACCCTGGTCCTCGCCGTCGCGCCGCTGTGGGCGGCGGACACGCCCGGCACGGACCCCAACATACGCCAGCCCTCGGTGCAGGACCGGCTGGCCAATGCGCGCAAGGCCGTGGACCGGCGGGACTGGAGCGGCGCGATGCGCGAGCTGAACGTGGCGGTGAAGCAGGCGCCGAACGACGCCGACGTGCACAACCTCCTGGGCTACACCTATCGCAAGCGCGCCACGCCGGACATGGCGAAGGCCATGGAGCACTACAACGCGGCGCTGAAATTCAATCCGCAGCACCGCGGCGCGCACGAGTACATCGGCGAGGCGTACCTGATGCAAAAGCGCCTGTCGGAGGCCGAGCGCCACCTGGTGGAGCTGGAAAGGATCTGCGGGACCGGCTGCGAGGAGTACCGCGACCTGGCGAAGTCGATCGCGGATTACAAGGCCCGGAACTAGCGCTCAGCGCGGCGCCGCCGGATGCGCCTGCGGGGGCTGGGGATCCATGTACCCGCGGCCGTCGAGGACGCCGCGGCGACCCATCGCCTGCCAGGGCGTGCGCTGCGCCATCAGCGCTGCCACCATCTCCACTTCCTCGTCGGTGTGGTTGACCGCGCGCGCGGGTGTCAGCCGCCGGCCATTCACCGGCTGCACCTCCGCCCAGAAGGACTGGTGGTACTGCGCGACCGAGCGTGCCGTGTCGTTGCCGGCCGTGAGGTCGACGGTGCCGTAGCAGTTGCAAAAGTAGCTGCGCCCGCCCTGCTGCGGGAAGATCTCGGTGTACACGCCGGTGCCGCGGATGCCGGCGGTAAGCGTAGGCGTGACGATCTGGCGATGCGAGCCGCGCGACCAGACGCTCAGCACCGCGCCCGTGAGCATGCGCAGCACGCTCACCGAATTGATGGTGTCGCCGCGCTCGACCAGCATGCGCGTGTTCTGCCGCACCAGGAAGGACGAATTGCCCATCGCGAACACCAGGTAGCCGTCCGGCCCGGTCTCCACGCGGTCGCCCGTCTGGATGAACTGGCCGGGCCGCAGCCGCTGCCCGTTGAGCAGCGCGTCGCCGCGCAGTTCGACGATGTTGCCGCGCTGCTGCGCGTGCGCCGTGGCGAAGCCGCCCGCGGCCGTCCACGCGGCGGCCGCCTGCAGGAAGCTGCGGCGCCGGAACCAGAGCACCTCCTGCTCGGTACGGCCGTCAAGGGTGTGCTGGGTCATGGGGTGCTTTCTCCTCCGGGTACGGTCGGGACGAGCTGCGCGTCGTCGTCAGCGTGGAAGCTGTCGCGGAACGTGAAGTACAGGGACGTGGAGAACATCGCCACCAGCAGCAGCACCGTGGGCATCATGATGCTGCGCGCCACGGCCACGCCGCCCAGCATCATGCCGATGGTGCTGAAGATGAAACCCACCACCAGGAAGACGGCCAGCCAGGTGATGCCGTACATCAGCAGCGCGCCGAAGTTGCGCAGGCAGGCCACGGCGCTGAAGAAGAGGCTCTTGACCGGGCTGATGCCGTGCCAGTGCACCAGCGCCGGCGCATGCCAGAACAGCACCACCAGGGGGAAGTGCAGCAGCAGGACGACCAGCATGCGGCCGTCGAACTGCGGGTTCTGCGGGTCGGCGCTGGCCGGCGCGGCGCCGCCCACCAGCAGGCTGCCCAGCAGCGTGGCGAGCAGCGAGCCCGCGGTGTAGATCGCGCCGAGCGTCAGCATGGCGCGGGCGCGCTGGCGACCGGCCCGGAACGCGCTGACCAGGACGGTGGGCATGGGGAAGCGGCCGCTGGCGGCTTCCGAGCTGGCCGCCATGAGGCCCAGCGTGGCGGCGGGCACCAGCATTGCGCCGAGGAAGGTGCCCACCATCGGGATCTGCGAGATCACGAGCACCGCAGCCATGTACATGAAGAACAGGCCGGTCAGTGCGAGGGGTTGCTTCAGGAAGGTCTGCACGCCGAGTTTCACCCACGAGATGCCGGTACGCGCCGGGACGATGTTGAGTTTCACGGGTGGATACGCGGCAGGTGGGGCTTTCGATGCGGTCGGCCGCCGGACGGTGGGCTTTCGCGTCCGGGCGGCGTGATGAATTTAACGCAAGCCGGGCGCGTCACAGGTCGGCGGCGGCCACCGGATGCACGACGCGCTCGCGCAGCACGCGTTCGAAGTGGCTCGGGTCGTGCGGTTTCAGCAGCGATGCCTCGCGCGGCAGGTGGAAGTCCCACAGGCGCGAGATCCAGAAGCGCAGGGCGCCGGCGCGCAGCATGGCCGGCAGCAATTGACGCTCGGCGGCCGACAGCGGCCGCACGCCGGCATAGGCCCGCACGAAGGCGGCGGCGCGCGCGGGGTCGTGGCGGCCCGTGGGCAGGTCGATGGCCCAGTCGTTCAGGCACACGGCGATGTCGAACAGCCAGCTGTCCACGCCCGCGAAGTAGAAGTCGAAGAAGCCGGTGAGGCGTCCGTCCTCGAACATCACGTTGTCGCGAAACAGGTCCGCATGCACCGGGCCGCGGGGCAGGGCCGCGTACAGCGAGCCGGCGGCCACGTGGTTCTGGAAGGCCAGTTCGCCGCGCAGCAGCGCCGCCTGTTCGGGCGTGGCGAAGGGCAGCACCACCGGTACCGTCTCGTTCCACCACGCCAGCCCGCGCAGGTTGGGCTGGCGGCGGTTGTAGTCGCGGCCGGCCAGGTGCATGCGCGCCAGCATCGCGCCCACCTGCGCGCAGTGGTCGGGCGTCGGTGCCAGTTCGTGCTTGCCGGAGAGCTTGTTCACCACGGCGGCGGGCTTGCCGCACACCGTGTGCAGGATGTCGCCGCTGCGGTCGGCCGCCGGGTCGGGCACGGGGATGCCGTGCTGCGCCAGGTGCTTCATCAGGTGCAGGTAGAAGGGCAGCTGCTCGAAGGTGAGGCGCTCGAACAGCGTCAGCACGAATTCGCGCTGGCCCAGCACGTCCTGGGTGGTGACGAAGTAGTTGGTGTTCTCGATGCCGCTCTGGATGCCGCGCAGTTCGCGCAGTTCGCCCAGGTTCAGCCCGCGCAGCAGCGTGCCGGCCTCGGACTCCGAGACTTCGGTGAAGACGGCCATGCTAGAAGCCGAAGACGTTCCAGACGCGTTGCTTGCGTTCGGCAAAGCCGTCGCGGCCGTCGGATGGCCGGGTGCGCGCCAGGTCGGTGGGTTGCAGCTCGTAGGCCGGGACGTTGGCCTTGGGCTGCACGGTCACGCTCTGCGTCTGGCCGCCCACGCGCACTTCCTCGATCTTGTTGCCGCTGTCCTCGACCTGGATGCGCTCGATCTTCTGGTTCTTGCGCGGGTCGAGCTTGCCTTCGCGCTCGATCGTCGATTGGGC
>DATAGN010000454.1:0-7934 GCA_036263715.1 Ramlibacter sp. | reverse complement strand
GTGGCCGGGCGCGAAGTGCAGGTGATCCTGAAGGACGACCAGGGCACGCCGGACGTGACGCGGCGCATCGCGCAGGAACTGGTGGTGAACGACAAGGTCGACGTGCTCGCCGGCTTCGGCGTCACGCCTGCCGCCCTGGCTGCCGCCCCCATCGCCACGCAGTCGAAGACGCCGGCGGTGATCATGGCCGCCGCCACCTCCAGCATCATCGCCGCCTCGCCCTACTTCGTGCGCACCAGCTACACGCTGCAGCAGTCGGCGTCGACGATGGCCGAGTGGGTGCACAAGAACAACATCAAGGAAGTCGTGACCATGGTGTCCGACTACGGCCCGGGCATCGACGCGGAGAAGGTGTTCAAGGAACGCGTGGTCGCCAACGGCGGCAAGGTCGTGGAGGAGCTGCGCATCCCCATGCGCAATCCCGACTTCGCGCCTTTCCTGCAACGGGTGCGCGACCGCAAGCCCGAGGCCGTGTTCGTCTTCATTCCGTCCGGCCCCGCGGCGGCGCTGATGAAGCAGTTCACCGAGCGCGGACTGGACAAGGCCGGCATTCGCCTCATCGGCGACGGCGGCGTGACCGACGACGACCTGCTCAACGAGATGGGCGATTCGGCGCTCGGCATCGTCACGTCCTTCCACTACTCGGCCGCGCACCCCTCGCCCACCAACCGCAAGTTCGTCGACGCCTTCATGGCGGCCAACAAGGGCATGCGGCCGAATTTCATGGCCGTGGGCGGCTACGACGGCATGCGCGTGATCTACAAGGCGCTGGAAACCACGCGCGGCAAGGGCGGCGGCGACGCGCTGGTGGCCGCCATGCGCGGCCAGACCTTCGAGAGCCCGCGCGGCCCGGTCGTGATCGACGCGCGCAACGGCGAGATCATCCAGGACGTGTACATCCGCCGCGTCGAGAAGAAGGATGGCAAGCTGTGGAACATCGAGATCGACGTGAACAAGGCCGTTCGCGATCGCTCCTGAGAGGCTGAACCATGAACACCGCCGCACTTCCCCACACCGCCCCCTTCCCCGCCGACCGCTGGTGGGTCGCCGGCTTCGGCTGGGAACTGAAGGACCGCCCGCTCGCCCGCACGCTGCTGAACATCCCGATGGTGCTGTTCCGCACGCCCGACGGCAAGGTCGGCGCGCTCGAGGACCGCTGCTGCCACAAGGAACTGCCCCTGTCGATGGGCACCGTCGAAGAAGACGGCCTGCGCTGCGGCTACCACGGGCTGCTGTTCGACTGCAGCGGCACCTGCCTGCAGATCCCCGGCCAGGACGTGATCCCCGCCAAGGCGCGCGTGCGCGCGTTCGACCTGCGCGAGCGCGACCAGATCCTGTGGGTCTGGTACGGCTCCACGCCCGACAGCCGCCCGGATTGCGAACCGCCGGCCTACGAATTCCACTCGCGAGCGGACTTCCGCTTCGGTGGCGGCGTGGTGCACTACGACGCGCCCTACCAGCTGGTGCACGACAACCTGATGGACCTGAGCCACCTGGGCTACGTCCACCTCAAGACCATCGGCGGCAATGCGCGCGCGCACATGAATGCCGCCACGACGGTGTCGCAGGAGGGCGAGATGGTGCGCGTGGTGCGGCACCTGCTGCACTCCGACCCGCCGCCCACGTATGCGCAGGCCTGGCCCTTCCGCGGCAAGATCGACCGCTGGCAGGAGATCGACTTCCACGTGACGCACGTGCGCATCTGGACCGGCGCCGTCGACGAAGGCAGCGCCTCGGTGGACGACCCGGATCGCGTCGGCTTCCACATGCGCGGCTTCCATGGCGTGACGCCGGAAACGAACGAGACCTGCCACTACCTGTGGAGCATCGCCACGAACCCGCAGCCCGGGCGCGCCGACGTGACGCAGCTGGTGGTGGACCAGACCGAGGCGACCTTCCTCGAGGACAAGGTGATCATCGAGGCGCAGTGGAAGAACCAGCAGCGCTTCGGCTTCGGGCCGCAGGTGGCGATCCATGTCGACGCGGGCCCGAACCGTGCGCGCCGGGTCATCGAGCGGCTGGCGCAGCAGGGGGTGCGGCAACTCGCCGCCTGACCCCCTGGCGTTGGTTCACTGCGCCGGAATCCCGGCGTCGCGAACCACCTTGCCCCAGCGCGCGGTCTCGCTGGCCACGAAGGCGCCGAAGCGCTCGCCCGGCCACGCGAGCATCTGCACGCCGTTCGTGCGCAGCGCTTCCTGCACGCGCGCGTCCTTCAGCGCATTCTCGGAAGCGCGGCGCAACTGCGCGAGCACGGGCGCCGGCGTTCCCTTCGGCGCGAACAGTCCCGCCCACGTCGCTGCCTCGACGCCGCGCACCCCCAGTTCGGCGAACGTGGGCACGTCCGGCAGCGCGAAGTGGCGCTCCGGCGCCGCCACGGCCAGCGGTCGCAG
Organism: Ramlibacter sp.; assembly: GCA_036263715.1. Lineage (GTDB taxonomy): Bacteria > Pseudomonadota > Gammaproteobacteria > Burkholderiales > Burkholderiaceae_C > Ramlibacter. Next base: position 5,544 of record DATAGN010000454.1, on the reverse strand, counting down.
CTTGCCGCCCCGAATGTTGGGCAGCGACACGGACACCGTGTCGAACATCATGTCGAGGCTGCCGCCCATGAGGTCCACCGAGGCCGGCGCGCCTCCCTTGTAGGGCACGTGCACCAGCTTCACGCCGGCGGCCTGCTCGAACAGCACGCCCGCCAAGTGCAGGGAGGTGCCGGTGCCTGCGGAGCCATAGGACAGCTTGTCCGGCTGGCGCCTCGCGCGCTCGGTCAGTTCCGCCAGCGTCTTGGGCCCCTGCGCCGCGTTCACCACCAGGACATTGGGGACCGAGCCCCACAGCATCACCGGCTCGAAATCGGCGACCGCGTCGTAGCCGGGCTGCTTGAACAGCGCCGGATTCGCCCCGTGCGTGGCCGACGTGCCGACCAGCACCGTGTAGCCGTCGGCCGCCGCCTTGGCCACCTGCGCGGCGCCGATGTTGCCGGCTGCGCCGGCCCGGTTTTCCAGCACGAAAGCCTGGCCGAGTTCACGGGCCATGGCCTCGGCCACGGGCCGTGCCATCGCGTCGATCGCGCCGCCCGGCGGGAAGGGCACGACCATGCGCACGGGCCGGTCCGGGTAGGCAGCACCCTGGGCGACGGCGCTCGTGCCGACCGCGCAGAGGGCCAGGGCAGCAGCCACGCACAGGGCGCGGCGCGAGAGGAGCTCGCGGTTCATGGTCATTCTCAGTCCTTCTTGTCAGAGCTATCGGCTTCGCGTTTCGCGATGTTGGCCAGCGTCTCCGCGCCGCGGTTGGCGGCCGACAGGCCGCGGAAGAGGAAGCACAGGTTGACGACGGCCTGCATCTCTTCCCAGCTGGCACCGGCGCGGCGCGCCGCGATGCCATGCAGGATGGCCGCGTCGCTGGAGTCCATCAGCAGCATGCCGAACAGCATCAGCTGCGACGTCTTCACGTCGAAGCACTTCGGGTACATCGCATGCTCGCGCATGCGCTCCTGGATCTCCACCATCGTGGGGTCCAGCGCGCCGGTGACGGCCAGGCGCGCCTCGATGCGCGGCGGCACGAAGCCGATCAGCTCCTGGTAGATGGCGCCGCGTTCGTCCACCTGCCTGGCGGCGCCCATGGCGGCTTCGACGACCTTGCGGTCGATGCGTTCCGGAAGCATGTCTTCAGTCTCTCCTTGCAGAACCGGTGCGGCACTTGCCGCCATTGTGGCCCCGGTCCCGAGGAAGAGACAGGAAGAAGCCTCAGTTGTCCGCCCTCACGTTCGCTTCCTTGACCAGCGCGCCCATCTTGCCGTGCTGGTCACGCAGGAAGGCGGCAAACGCTTCGGGGCTGCCACCGCGCGGCTCCGCGCCAACCGCTGCGATCTTTTGCGCGACGTCGGGCATGGCGATCACGCGTTGCACGTCACGGTTCCACTTGTCGATGAGGGCACGGGGGGTGCCGGGCGCGGCAAGGAGGCCGTACCAGGTCGCCATCTCCACGCCGGGATAGCCCGCTTCCGCCGTCGTCGGCACGTTGGGCAGCGACTTCGCGCGGGTCGGCGCCGCCACCGCGATCGGCTTGAGCTTGCCGCCCTGGATGAAGCTCAGGGTCGCCGAGGTCGGATCGAATCCGAGCGTGACCGTGCCGCCGATCACGTCGGCGATCGCAGGCGCGCTGCCGCGGTACGGGATGTGCACGACGTTCACGCCCGCCTTGATCTTGAACTGCTCGCCGGCCAGGTGCTGGATCGAGCCGATGCCCGACGAGTAGTAGCTCAGCTTGCCGTCGTTCGCCTTCAGGTGGTCGACCAGTTCCTTCATCGTGTTCGGCGCCAGCGACTGGCTCACCACCAGCACGGTGGGAACGTCCATCACGTGGATGATCGGCGCGAAGTCCCGCAAGGCGTCGTACGGGAACTTCAGCACGTGCGGTCCCGTCGTGTGCGAATTCGGTGTGGCCATCACGACCGTGTAGCCATCGGTCGCGCCCTTGGCCACCGCATCGGCTGCGATGGAACCGCTGGCGCCGGTGCGGTTCTCCACCGTCACGGGCTGCCCCCAGAGTTCCTGCAGCTTCTGCGCAATGATGCGCGAGAAGGCATCGACGCCGCCGCCGGCCTGCGAGCCGACCAGGATGCGCACGGGCTTGGACGGGAAGTTGTCCTGCGCTCGTGCCGCACCAGGAGCGAAGGCGGCGGCGCCGGTGATGAGCGCGGCAACGGCGGCGACGACGTGCCGGCGCGGCAAGGCGCGCGAGATGAAGGGTGTGAACATGCTTGTCTCCTTGATGGATCCGGACGTACAGGACTTATCAGGCGCGCCCGAGCGCCTTCATCACTTCGAGCAGGCCCTTGCCCTGCTTCAACATGGCCATCGCCGCCTGGTCGCGGTCTTCCACCGAAGCGGCCTCGCGCAGCACCGACTCTTCGAGCCCGGCCGGAATCACGACCACGCCGCTCGCATCGCCCAGGATGAAGTCGCCGGTGTTCACGGGCACGCCACCGCACTCCAGCGGCTCGCCGATGGACGCGAGTTCCAGGATGCCGGCCTGGCCCGCGGGCACGGCGCCGGTGCAAAAGCACGGGCAACCCATCTCCGCGATCTCGTCGGGGTCGCGCACCGGGCCGTCCGAGATGACGCCACCGAGCTTGCCTTGCACGGCCGCGGCTGCGAGCAGGCCACCCCACAAGGCGGCTTCCGCGCCCGGCCAGTCGAACACGAGGACCGTGCCTTCGGGCGCACTGGCGATCGCCTCGAGCAGGCGCATGTTGGGCAGCGCGGAACCCGGCTGGCCTGAACCCACACGGCGGCGACTGATCGTCAAGGCAGGACCGGCCACGCGCCGCGTTCCCACTTGACGCAGGCGCTGCGCCATGAACTGCCGCTTGCCCTGCTTCATCAGCACGTCCGAGATGGAGCACGAGGTGGTCTTGGCGGCCATCGCGTGCCAGGCGCTCCCGCTCATGCCGCTGCCTCCGCCTGCAGGCGCTTCTTCAACATGGCCATGATCCCGCCGTTGTCGATGATCTCGCGCACCAGCGGGCTGAAGGGCTGCAGGGGCAGCGAAGTGCCGCGCGTCACGTTGCGCACCACGCTCTCTTCCAGGTCGATGGCGATCTCGTCGCCTTGCTGCGCCATCGCCACGATGCCCGGTACTTCGAAGACATAGAAGCCGATCGCCACCGAGTTGCGGAAGAACAGGCGCGCCACGGACTCGCAGAGCACCGCGCTGAAGCCCAGGCTGACCAGCACGCGGTTGGCGGGCTCGCGGTGCGAGCCCAGGCCGAAGTTGCGGCCGGCCACCAGGATGTCGCCCTGTTGCACTTCCTTGTACAGGCCGGGGCGGACGGCGCGGAAGGCGTTGCGCTTGACGTCGTCCTCTTCGGCCTTGTCGCCGAGGCCGAAGGAAATCGTTTCGGCGGGCGCAATGATGTCGGTGTCGATGTTGTCGCCGAACACCCAGGCGCGGCCGCGCATGTTGCTGGTGCTTGCAGTCATTTCAGAGCTCCCTCGGATCGACGATGTGGCCGGCCAGCGCGGATGCGGCGACGGTCGCCGGACCCGCGAGATAGATGTCCGCCTTGCTGCTGCCCATGCGGCCCTTGTGATTGCGGGTGGTGGAGGTCAGGCAGACATCGCCTTCCGCCAGCGCGCCCTGCATACCCAGGCACAGGTGGCAACCGGGCGAGATGACTTGCGCGCCGGCGTCCAGCAGCGTGTCCAGGTGGCCGCGCCGCGCGACCTCGCGGTACACGCCCCAGGAATTCGGCTGCACGATCAGCCGCGTGTTCGGGTTCACCCGGCGGCCGCGCACCACGTTGGCGACCGTCTCGATGTCGTCGACGTTCCCGTTGGCGCACGAACCGACCATCGCCTGGTCGATGCGCGTGCCGTGCACGGCGCTCACGGGCACCACGTTCTCGAAGGTGTGCGGCTTGGCCACCTGCGGCTCGAGCGTCGACAGGTCGATCTCCACCGTCTGCACGTACTGCGCGTCGGCGTCGGCGGCCACTGGCTTGGCCCAATCCAGCTGGTGGCGCATGCGCTTGCGCGAAGCGAGGAAATCCGACGTCTTCTGGTCGAATTCGAAGAGGCCGAACTTGCCCCCCAGTTCGACGGCGTGCGCCGACAGCGTGATGCGTGCGTCCATCGAGAGCGCGGATGCGCCGTCGCCGCGGAACTCGATCGACTTGTACAGCCCGAAGGTCGTGCCGTAGCGGCCCGCCAGCCACAGCGCGATGTCCTTGCTGGCAACGCCCGGACGGAGGCGGCCGCGCAGGTTGACGGCGATCGTCTCCGGCACCTTGAACCACAGTTCGCCGAAGACCAGGCCGTAGGCGAGCTCGTGCTCGCCCATGCCGGAGCCGCAGCAGTTGAGCGCGCCCCAGGCACACGAATGCGAATCGGAGCCGAGCGCCAGTTCGCCGGGCAACACGTAATCCTCCAGGGCGATGCGGTGGATCACGCCCGGCAGCACGTCGTCGAAATAGCGCACGTCGTAGGCCTTGGCCACCTCGCGCATCTTGCGTTGGCGCAAGGCCTGCGTTTCATTGATGGCGGGCTGGAAGTGGTCGAGGATCACGTGGAAACGCTCGCGGTCCCAGATGTCCGGCAAGCCCTTGGGCATGCCGGCAGCGACGGCGACCGTGTGGATCCGATAGAACTCCTCGTGCGCGATCACGCGATCGAGCTTGCAGTCGACGAACTGCCCCGGGCTGACGGTCGCCTGCCCGGAGGCACGCGCCATCACCTTCTCCGCAATGGTCATTCCCATGTGTTCCGTCCCTTTCAAGCTGTGTGTTCAGAGGTCGGCGCGATAGCGCCGCAATTTGTCTTCGTCGAGCGCGACGCCGAGTCCCGGGCCGCCAGGCACGGTGACCTGGCCGTCGGCGACGCGCACGGTCTGCTGCAGGATGTCTTCGGCCAGCATCCCGACCAGGCCGGTCTGAAAGTCGCCCACCAGCAGGCGCCCCGGCCATGCCGCGCACAGGTGCGCCACGGCCGCGACGTTGATGCCGGTGGAGGGGTGGTTGCCCGGGAAGATGTCGACACCCAGCGCCTGCGCCACCGTCCAGATCTTCCGGATGCCGTGGATGCCGCCGTTCTTGGCCGACTTGGTCTGGATGACGCGGGCGGCGCCGGCCCGCGCGATCTCCAGCAGCGACTGCGCATCGGTGAGCGATTCGTCGGCCGACAGCGGGATGTTCACCGCACGTGCGAGATGTGCCATCCCGTCGAGGTCCCACGAGGGCAAGGGCTGCTCCACGATGTCCAGGTCCAGCGGTTCCAGCCTGTGCAGCAGGCGCAGCGCGTCGCCGTACTGCATCGCGCCGTTGGCGTCGGCGCGCAGCACGACGTCGTCGCCGAAGTGCTTGCGCAAGGCGGTGAGCCCCTCGACGTCCTTGCGCGCGTCCAGGCCGATCTTGATGCGCAGGTGCCGGTAGCCTTGCGCCACCGCTTCCTCCGCCGCGCCGATCATCGCGGGCACGTCGCCGGCGATGCTCAAGGCGATGCCCACGGGGACGCCCTGGCGCACGGAGCCGCCCAGCAGCTCGTACAGGGGCACGCCCAGCGTCCTGGCCTGCGCGTCGTACAGCGCAT
>DATAGN010000453.1:0-16458 GCA_036263715.1 Ramlibacter sp. | reverse complement strand
GAGGGAGTCGGAAAGTCAGGCGAGCGGAATCTCGCGGTCCTCGCGCGCGGACTGCAGCAGGGCCAGGCAGGCTTGCAGCGTCGCTCGGGCCCAAGGGCCGTCGTGCAGCGGCGGCTTGCCTTGCCGCAAGGCCGCATGCAGTTCGTCGATCACTTCCGAACGCGGCACCGCCGGGCGCTCCAGCGGCTCGTGCGTCTTCGCGTCGTCGCCGTAGATCCAGACACCGTCCGGAAGGGGCCGCAGGTCCGCGCGTTCGCACGACACGACGATGGGCCCGAAGTGCTGGTACCACGCTGGCGCGCCTGCCTCGGGTGGGCGGTAGCTCGGCCCGCCATAGGTGCTTTCGTTCTTCAGCCGCGCTTCCTCCTGCGCGCTGGCCACCTGCCGCAGGCGCCTGCGGGCGCCGCCATGGGCCTGCGGGTCCTTCGGTTGCCCCAACTCGCCCGTCCAGCCGCACCATTCGTCCGAGTCGAAGTGGCCGTAGCCGTTGTAGGTGAGCGATGCGAACGCGCCGCTGGCGAACCACAGCATCGCGGTGTACGCGCCTTCCGTGTTGCGGCTGGCATCCCACGCACCGGTGACGGCGCGCACGCGCGTGACGGGGCTGCCCGCCAGCAGCCGCACGACGTCGACCTGGTGCGCCGCCTGGCTGAAGACCACGCCGCCGCCGGCCGAGGTGTCGAGTTCCTCCGGCCGCCGGGGGCGGTACAGGAAGTCCGTGTAGTTCAGCGCATGGATCATGCGCACGGCGCCGACGTCGCCCGCATCCACGATCGCGCGCGTGCGCAGGTAGGGCGCATCGAAGCTGTGGCAGTGGCCCACGAGCAGGTGCACGCCGGCAGCGCGGCATTGCGCGATCATCGCGTCGCAGTCGGCCAGGCCCAGCGCCATCGGCTTTTCCAGCAGCACGTGCTTGCCGTGTGCAGCGGCGATGCGCGTGTGTTCCGCATGGAACTGGTGCGGGCTCGCGATGTAGAGCGCCTCCACCGCGGGATCGGCCGCCAGCGCCTCGACGCTGTCGTAGGTGGCGGTACCGAAGTCGCGCGCGAACTGCTCCCGCGCGGCAGCACGCGGATCGCACGCCGCCACCAGCCGCACGCGCGCATCCTGCAGGAAGGTCGGCAGCATGAGCGTGAAGGCCCTCCCGAGGCCGGCGACGCCGATGCGAAGCGGCTCGGCAGCGCTCACAGGTCGATCACCAGCCGCTCGCCGCGGGCGCCACGCGAGACGCAGATCATGATCTGCGAAGCCATCTCCTCGGGCATCAGCACCATGTCGCGGTGGTCCGGCGTGCCTTCGAGGAGCCCGGTCTTGCAGGTGCCGCAGGTGCCGCTTTCGCACGAAGACGCGGCGTTGCAGCCGTGCGCGCGCAGGGCCTCCAGGATGGACGTTCCCACCGGCACCTCGAACTCCTGCCCCGAGCGGGCCAGCTTCACCCGGAAGGGCTGGTCGTCCGGCTTCACGCCGCCGCCTTCATTGAAGCTCTCGAAGTGGATGTTCGACTGCGTCCAGTGCCCGGTCATGTCGCGCACCGACTCCATCAGCGCGCGCGGGCCGCAGCAGTACACATGGCCGCTGTTCGGCTTTTCCAGCGCCGGCCACAGGTCGTACGCGCGGTCCGGGTCGCCTTGGTCGTGGTGGATGACGACGTTGCGCTTGAGCGTCGGGTCCTTCAGTTCTTCGAGGAACGCCGTGGTCTCGGGCGAACGCGAGAGGTAGAACAGCTTCCAGGGTGCCGGCGGCAGTTCGCCGAAAGAGCGGATCATCGACAGGATCGGCGTGATGCCGATGCCGCCGGCGATGAACAGGTACAAGCGTGCCTTGCCCACCAGCGGGAAAGCGTTGTCGGGCACCGAGGTCGGCAGCGTGTGCCCCACCTGCAGGTCCTCGTGCATGCTGCGCGAGCCACCGCGGCCGCCGTCCTCGCGCTTGACCGCGATCACGTAGCGGTGCCGCTCGGCCGGGTCGTTGCACAGGGAGTACTTGCGCAACACGCCGCTGGGCGCCTGCACCTTCACGTGCGAGCCGGGCGTGAACGCGGGCAGCTCGCTGCCATCGGGCTGCACCAGCTCGAAGGCGCGGATGCCGTCGGCAACGTCCGTGATGGACGCCACCCGCAGCGGCATCTGCGTGTCCGCGTGGGTCGGCTCGCTCATGCCGCCTTGACGGAGTACGAGGGTTCCAGCTCCGGGCGCACGCCGTCGCTGGCGCGCACCGGGCGCGCCGCGAAGTCGCGCCAGTCGGTCGTCTTCGGCACGATGGCCTGGAAGGCGCAGACCTCGGGCGGGATGGCGAGCTCGCCGGTGCCGATGGCGGGTTCGCCCCGCTGGAAGGCGCGCACCGCATCGAGCATCACGCGGCGGAACTCCACGATGGCAAGGTCGCTGGCGCCCAGGCGATCGCTGCTGCGGTCGGCGATGGGACCCATCGTCACCCACATGGCGATGTCCTGGTTCGGGAAGCCGGTGATGCCGGTGAAGTTACCCGCCTTCATCGCCTGGCGGTCCTGCCAGAAGCGGTTCTCCACGGTGCGCAGCGGCCGGTACTCGGCATCGAGGTCGGTGCCCACGGTCTGGCGCAGGAACTTGCGCCAGGTCTCCGTCTCGGGCGTCTGCGCCGGGTCGCCCCAGGCGATGAAGTAGAAGGCCGTGTTCGTGTCGTCCATCGGCACGTTGATGTTCGCCACGTTGTACAGGTTGTTCGGCGGGATCAGCGCGGCCGCCGGTGCGACGAACACCGTGCAGCGCACGTACTCGTGCGTCGCGGAGTTGTGGATGGGCCGGCGCAGCGCCGCGTAGCGGAAGCCGTAGCTGGCGCGCTGCGCCTGCATGCGCGGCGCCTTGTCGGTCGAAGGCCGCAGCCACAGCTTGTCGGTCGCGCCGGCGGTGTGCACGCGCGCGGGAACCATGTCCGAGGAGTGCAGGCTCGAGCTGTGCGCCGAGTCGATGGCGCCTTCGAGGATCTGCGCCCAGTTGCAGGGCACCAGCGCCTTGGCGATGCTCACGCGGACATCCGCGCTCGGCGCCCACGCGGGCGGCGTGAAGGCCGGCACCTGGTCGGCCGCGCCGAACCACGCCCACACCAGGCCGCCCCATTCCTGCACGGGATAGGCCTTGTGCTTCACCTTGGCGGCCATGCCGCTGGCGGCGGGCTCGGAGACCATTTCGAGCACGTTCCCCTCGGCGTCCATCTTCCAGCCGTGGTACAGGCAACGGATGCCGCCTTCCTCGTTGCGCCCCAGCACCAGCGAAGCGCGGCGATGCGGGCAAGCTTCATCGAGCACGCCGACACGGCCGTCCGTATCGCGGAACACCACGAGGTTCTCGCCGAAGACGCGCGCCTTCACCGGCGCGCCGTCGGGCTCGCCCACTTCTTCGATCAGGCACACGGGTGTCCAGTGCCGCCGCATCAGCTGTCCCATCGGGGCGTCGCCTTCGACGCGGCACAGCAGGTCGTTCTCTTCCTTCGTCATCATCGCTTCATCTCTCCCATGCGGTCACGCGGGCTGTGCCAGCGTGCGCTGCGGACGGTGCAGCACCACCGGCTTGCCGCCGAACTGGCGCTTGCACAGCCAGTGCGCCAGCGCCGAGTCCAGGTGGTGCGCGTGTCCCGGAAACCACTCGGCCAGTGCGCGCGCCAGGCGGCGCCCGGCCTCGAAATCGCCTGCGGCAACGCGGCGTGCGACGCCTTCCATGCTCGCGAGCACCGCCGCGTGTTCGTCGGCGTGGCAGGCGCGCGGCGGGAAAGCGGTGTCGTCCATCCAGCGCTCCTCCTCGGCGAAGTGCGATTGCGAGTGCGCATGCACCTGCGCGAGCGCTTCGGCCATCGCCTCGTCGCTCGCGGTGAGCAGCGTTTGCAGCAGGACCAGGAACTCGCCGTGGATCGCGTCCATGGGCGCGTAACCCAGCGCCACATCGCCAGCGGATGCGAGCGCGCCCACGGCGTCGCTCACTCCGGCTTCAGGTTGGCGTGCTGCGCGGCGCCGGCGATGCGCTGCATCTCGGCGCGCAGGGCGGCGGCGGTCTGCTGCACCGGCGCACCGATGGGGTCGACGCCTGCCTTCTGCAGCAGCTCCACGACTTCCGGCGTGCGGACGATGCGCGCGAGCTCCGCGTTGATCTTGTCGATCACGGGCTGCGGCGTGCCCGGCTTGGCCAGCACCATCACGTTGAAGGCGAAGTCGAAGCCGGGGATGGTCTCGGACAGGGCGGGCACGTCCGGCGTCTGCGAGGAGCGCCTGGCCGTGTTGATGGCGATCAGCTTGGCCTGCCCGTTCTTCACGAATCCCATCAGCGCCGGCGGCGAGGCGAAGATCATGTCGACCTGGCCGCCGATCATGGCCGGCACCGACTGCCCGCTGCCGCGGAAAGGCACGTGCGTGAGGTTGATGCCCAACCCCGCCTTCATGGCCTCGGCGGTCAAGTGGTGGATGCTGCCGAGACCCGCGGAGCCGTAGTTCAGGGCGCCGGGCTTGGACTTGGCCAAGGCGATCAGCTCGGTGAGGTTGTTGACGGGCAGCTTCGAATTCACCGCCAGGTACAGCGGTGCCACGCCGATCAGCGACACGGGGACGAAGTCCTTCTGCGCATTGAAGGGCGGCTTCGCGCTGACGAAGGGCGGGATGGCGAGCATCGGCCCGTCGGTCACCATGAAGGTGTAGCCGTCGGCCGGCGCCGCGGCCAGCGCAGCTGCCGCGACCGCCCCGCCGGCGCCCGTCTTGTTGTCCACCACGAAGGTCTGCCCCAGGCTGTCGCCGAGCCGCTGTCCGACGATGCGTGCGACCGTGTCGGGCAAGCCGCCGGCCGCGTACGGCACGATCAGCTTCACCGATTGCGAGGGGTAGCTCGCCTGGGCTTGCGCCAGGGGAGCGGCAACCAGGCAGGCGGTGGCCGCGAGGGCAAGCAGGGTTCGGCGGGCGAGGTGCATGGCGGGCTTCCGGTGGGTTGACGACGGGCGCCCGCCAGCCGGATTGCCGCGAACGCCAGCACTGCTGGATGCTTAGCCGGCTAAGTATATTGATGCAGCGCAAGGACTGCGCTGCCGCGCGAGCGGGGGTTTTCCCGAGTCCTGCGCGGCCCTGCCGCTACTCCACCTTCGTGCCGGTCTCCTTCACCACGTTGGCCCACTTCGCCAGCTCCTTCTGCACGAGCGCGCTGAAGGCGGCGCTGTCGATGGTGCTGGCGTCGAAGCCCACGTTGCGCAGCTTCTCGCGCACGTCCGGCGCCGCCGTCACCTGCGCCAGCTGTTCGCGCAGCTTCTGTATCACCGCGGGCGGTGTGCCTGCGGGCACCCAGATGCCCACCCAGGAGTCGTCCTCGAAGCCGGTGAAGCCGGCCTCCGCAATGGTCGGCACGTCGGGCAAGGCACTGCTGCGCTTCGAGCTCGTGACCGCCAGGCCCACGAGGCGCCCGGACTTGACCAGGGGCACGGACGGCGGCAGCGCGGTGCTCGCGAGATCGACTTCGCCCGCCAGCGCGCCCTGCATCAGCGGCGGGATGCCCTTGTACGGCACGTGCAACACGTCGACCTTGGACAGCACCTTGAACAGGTACTCGGCCGACAGCTGCGGCGTGGTGCCGAACCCGGGCGAGCCGTACTTCACCTGGCGCCCGCTGCGGGCGCGATCGACCGCCTCCTTCAGCGTCTTGATGCCGCTGTTGGGCGAGGTCACCAGGATGTTGGGCGCGGTGGCCAGCAGCGCCACCGGCACCAGGTCCTTCTCGGCGTTGTAACCCGGGTTCTGGTACAGGAAGGGGGTGACCGCATAGGCCGTGGAGCTGACCAGCACGGTGTAGCCGTCCGCCGGGGCCTTGGCCACGGCCTGGATGGACAGCAGCGCACCGGCGCCGGCGCGGTTGTCCACCACGACCGGCTGGCCCCAGGTCTCGCCGAGCTTCTGCGCCACCATCCGCCCCACCACATCCTGCGGACTGCCTTGCGAAGCCGTGACGAAGCGCACCGGCTTGTCCGGGTAGGCCTGGGCGGCGACGCTGCCTGCGCACAGCGCGAGGGTGATGGCTGCGAACAGGCGGGTGTTGATTTGCATGTCGTCTCCTTGGTGTTGGTGGTTCGATTCAGATGGGCAGGGCCAGGACGCGCAGGGACTCTTCGACCAGCCGCGTCTGTTGTTCGACCGGCGCGCGGGACTGTTCCAGCCGGCCGATCTCGAGTGAGTTCTCCACGACCATGCGGCAGCGTTCATAGCGCCGCTGCATGAAGCCGGCAAAGGCCCGTGGCACGTCGCCCGCCTTGTGCAATTCGTCGGCGAGCACCAGCGCGTCTTCCACCGCCATGCCGGCACCCGAGGCAAGCTGCGGCGTCGTCGGGTGCGCGGCGTCGCCGACCAGCAGGCAACGCCCCTTGCTCCAGGGCGGCGGCAGCCGGAAGGCCTGCAGCGGCCGCAGCACGATGCGCGCGTCGCTGCCCAAGCCTTCGCGCACGCGCCGCAGCGGACCGCCGTAGCCTTCGAGCAGCTTCGACAGTTCGCCGGGCAGCACCGAGTCCGGCAGCACCGGCCGCTGTGGCGTGGTCTCCAGCATGAACATGTACATCTCGTCGCGCGACACCGGCGTCAGGCCCACTTTCACGGGACCGCCCAGGAAGAAGTGGCGGCCGTCGATTTCGGGATCGCGCTTGAGCGCCAGGCGCCACACGCATTGGCCGGTGTACGCAGGCGCGGGCGCGTCGGGGAAGAGCAGGGTGCGCACGCGCGAGAACAGCCCGTCGGCGCCGACGAGCAGGTCGTAGCGCCCTTCGCTGCCGTCGGAGAAGCTGGCACGAACCGCGTCGCCGGAGTCGTCGATCGCATCCACGGTCACGCCGAGCCGCACCCGCGTGCCGAGTTCCAGCGTGCGCGACGAGAGGATGCGGTGCAGCACCGGCCGCATCACGCCGCCCGTGCCGGGAATGTCGTCGTCGTCCACCACGGGCGTGGGAACGAGGGCGATGCGTTGTCCCTCCGTGTTGCAGATGTGGATGCCGTGGCCGCCGTAGCCGACCTCGAGCAGGCGGTCCAGCACGCCCAGCTGCTTGAAGGCCCGGAAGGTGGCGCCCGTGATCGTGATCCCCGCACCGTAGACCCGCCACTCGGGGTCGAGCTCCACCAGGTCGACTTCGTGACCCTGCGCGCGCAGGGTGATGGCCGCCGACATGCCGCCGATGCCGCCGCCGACCACGAGCACCTTGAACCGATTTCCCATGGCGGGTATTAGCGCCCGGCAGCGGACGTGCCGTCAATGCAGGACACCCTGCCGGCGCGCACCCGGTCAAGTCCGTGCGCCGAACGGATCAAATCGCCGCGCCGCCCGCTGATTAGGATGCACCCACACACCGGAGGAGACATGACGCAAGCCGTCACCACGCCCGTCAGCGGCCGACCCAAGACCCTGGCCGAGGCGAAAACCTGGATGCGCGAGCGTCTGGCGACCCGCACGCATCCCATGAACTCGCTGCCCGTCGACGAGGGCGTTGCCTGGATCGACGGCGTGCCCGGCCTCGATGGCGAAACCTGGGGCACCTACTGGGGTGGACTGGGCGACGAAGTCATGCAGGTCGCGGAGGCACGGGCCCGCGCCGGCGACCAGGCCGCGGCCTGCGCGCTGTTCCAGAAGGCGAGCGGCCTCTACTTCATGGGCCGCTTTCCCTACGCGAGCCACGCGGCCAAGCAGCGGTGCGCCGTTGCGGAGCGCAAGGCTTACCTGGCAGGCAGCCGCTCCTGGGAGCAGCCGATCGAACGCGTCGCCGTGCCCTTCGCGGGCGCCGCTGGCGAGGGCAGCGAAGTGGTGTTGCTCGTGCGCCGGCCGACGGGCGTGCAGCGGCCTCCCGTGGTGCTGATGTGGGGTGGCGTCGATGCCTGCAAGGAGCAGATGACCGCCGCCAGTGACGCCTTCCTGCGCCAGGGCGTCGCGACCGTCGCGATGGACAACGCGGGCACGGGCGAATCGCCGGTCAAGGGCGTGCCGGACGCCGAGCGCCAGTTCGTCACGGCGATGGACTGGATCCGCGAGCAGGGCGACTGGCAAGGGGAACGCATCGGGCTGCTCGGTCGCTCCTTCGGCGGCTACTGGGCGACCAAGCTCGCGCACCTGCTGCCGCAGCGGATCGCCGGCGCCGTCAACTGGGGTGGGGGTGCGCACCACATGTTCCAGCCCGAGTGGGTGCAGGCCTCGCGCTATCCGGACAGCTACCTGATGGACCTGGTGGAGACGCGCAGCGCCATGCTAGGTGCGAAGGACGATGCGGAGTACGTGGCGTTCTTCGGACGCCTGTCCTTGCTGGACCAGGGCCTGCTGGACCGCCCTTGCGCGCCGCTGCTGCTGGTCAACGGCAAGGAGGACAGGCAGTGCCCCGTCGCCGACATCCACCTGCTGACGGAGAATGGCTCGCCCAAGGCCGTGCGGATGTTTCCGGGCGGCCACATGGGCCTGACGCCGCAGACCTTGCCCACCATCGTGGAGTGGCTCGCGCGGCAGGTGCACGGACAAGGAGTGCGGTGATGGCGCAAAGCAACTGGCGGCAGGACATGCCGACCCCCGAGGCGTACTGGATGAACCGGGTGCTCTTCGACGTGCACCACAAGGGCGACCACCTCGAGCGCTACAGGCAAAGTCCCGACGACTACATGAAGGACATTCCCCTGCCACCCGAAATGAAGGCCGCCATCCGCGACAACGACATCGCCGCGATGTACCTCGCCGGCGTCAACCCTTACCTGCTGCGCGCGCACTGCCTGGGACTGCGCATTTCCGAGAAGGTGTTCGTCGAGTCGCTGCGCGCGTTGGCGGGCCAGGAAGGAACCGCGCCATGAGCCAGATCGTCGGCATCTTCGCGGCCAGCCACACGCCGGTCATGCTCAATTTCCCGGAAGCCATTCCGGACGAGGACCGCGGGACCATCTTCGCGGCCTTCAAGCAACTCGGCGACGAGCTGCGACGCTCGCGACCGGACACGGTGGTCGTGATCTCCGACGACCACGTGCACAACTTCTTCCTCGACAACTTCCCGGCCTTCTGCATCGGCGCCGCGGCCACCTACAAGGCACCGGTGGAGCACTGGCTGAAGGTGGACCGGCACGACCTGAAGGGTGACGCGGAACTGGGCGCCTACCTGCTGCAGCAGGCCCTGCAGGAAGGCTTCGATCCCTCGCTGTCGATGGAGCTGACGCTGGACCACGGCGTGCTCACGCCCCTGCACCTGGCGGGCATGGCGAACGAAGTGCGCGTGGTGCCGCTGCTGGTGAACTGCGTGCAGCCGCCGCTGCCGACCATGCGGCGCGCGCTGCAGTGGGGCGGTTTCCTGCGCACCGCCATCGAGCGTCATCCCGGCGGCCAGCGCGTCGCCATCCTCGCGACCGGGGGCATCAGCCACGACATCGCGACGCCGCGCATGGGCGCGGTGAACGAGAAGTTCGATCGCGAGTTCCTGCGCCTGCTGGCCGCGCGGGAGGATGAGGCGCTGGTGCGCTACGCCACGGACCACGTGCATGAAGCCGGCAACGGCGCCGAGGAGATCCGCACCTGGCTGGTGGCGCATGGCGCCGCGGGCAGCGCGCGCTACGAGCCGATCTTCTACAAGGCGGTGTCGAACTGGTACACGGGCATCGGGCTGGGGCGCTGGAGCACCGACGCCCGCGGCTGAGCTTCCGTTTCGGGCGGCCAACGCCCTTGCCTAGAATGCGGCACTTCGAGGCAAGCGCGCGTCGACTGACAGGAGCCAGCCAGCATGACCAGGGTCCATACGTTCGCCACCTCGGCGCAGGCGGCCGACGCCAACACGGTTCTCTTCCAGGAACAGATGTCGAGCGTCTATGCCGTGGGACTGGCGATCAGCTCGCCGGGGCGCCCCTTCCACACGCAGGTGACCGGTTACCGCGGCCGGCAACTGCGCTTCGCGGCGCTGCGTTTCTCGCCGCACACGACGTCGTCGAGCGTGGTCGGCCGACGGCCGTCGCGCCTGCTCGTGTCGCTGCAGAAGGAGGGGGTCGCCCTGGTGCAGCAGGACGGCCGCGAAAACCGCATCGAGCCCGGCGAGTTGTTCCTGATCGATCCGGCGCGGCCCTTTTCCATCGAGACCGGCCAGATCCTCACGCACTCGGTGTACCTGGAGCCCGAGCCGCTGCGCAGCCTGCTGCCGGACCTGGACCGCGTCACCGCGCGGCCGGTGCGCGTGACCGAAGGGGCCGGCGCGATCTTCCGCGCCATGGTCGACGAGATGATCGTCCAGGCGGCCACCCTGCAGGAGGACACCGCCGACCGCATGGCCGATGCGCTGCCGCACGTGCTGGCCGCGGCCTTGCACGACCTGCCGGCAGCCAAGCCGTCGGCGACGCGGGTGCGAGCCATGCACAAGCAGCAGATCCTGCGCTACCTGCGCACGAACCTGCGCAACCACGAGCTGGATGCCCGCACCGTCGCCGACGGTGTCAAGCTGTCGACGCGCTACGTGTACGAGCTGTTCGAGGAAGACGGCCAGCCCCTGATGAAGTGGGTGTGGAGCACGCGCCTGGATCGCTGCCGCGAGGATCTCGCTTCGCGCGCCATGGCGGCGCGATCGATCAGCGAGATCGCGTATTCGTGGGGCTTCAACGACGTGGCGCATTTCAGCCGGGCGTTTCGGCAGAAGTTCGGGCAGTCGCCGCGGGAGTTTCGGCGCCTCCCTCCCCCTCCGGGGGAGGGCTGGGGTGGGGGCGCTCGCGCGTGACCCTCTCTCCCTTTGCCTAGCGCGCCTTCTTCCTCTTCGCCCCCGCCCGCGCCCGCAACGCTGCCTCCCACGCCATCCTCGCCCACGGCCGCATCAACGCCGGCGAGTCCATCGCCTCCGCCGGCGGCGTCCAGAAGTGCGTCGCCTGCACCTTCGCGCGCGCGGTGAAGGAGAACTGCTCGCCTCCTGCCTGCGCGAAGCGAGCCTGCGTCTGCTCGTCGGTCTTCAGGTACAGGCTGTCGCCCGTGACGATCGCAACGAACACATCGTCCACGTAGACCCCGTAGCCGCCGAACATGCGCTTGGTGTGCACTGTGCCGATGGAGGCGAACAGGTCGGCGCAGTGGGCGGCGAAGTCGGGGTGGGTGGGCACGGCGGGAGTTTAGGGGGAGGCTCTTGCGGAATGTTATGGCTGCTTTGGGTCGGAAGCGGACTGGTCCACTTGGCTCGCGAATGACTGCTTCGCAGCGGATGCGGTCGGTCGCCGGTGGAAGCCCCAAGTAGCGGTCTCGGCTCCAATGCAGTCATTGAACAACGCTAGGACCTGCAGAAGCGCGAACGACGCGAGGGATCGGAAGCGGATGTCGCGCTCCGCGTAGCTACAGGTGGCTACGCCGCCGCTGCAGCGCCGGGGACGAATATGCTGACAGCGGTGAGCGCCTTCTTCACGTGAATGAGGATGAACACTTGGTGTCCCTGAGTAAAGGCTTCTGCTACGCATTCATGAGAGACGCCATTGGCATCCGTCAGTTCGATGCGACGTGGGCGTGATGCGCGCCGACCTTTCCCGATGGGCACCATCGCGCCGAGCTCGTCGTCGGGTCCGAAAACTTCGGGCCACTTTTGCCCGGGAAACAGCTTGCCGAATTCCGGGGAGACAACGAAGCGTCTCAGAGTCGCCTTGAATCCAGACAAGGCGCAAACTTCGGGTTTGTTAAGCACGAGCACCGCACATGGCCGGTGATTCTTCGAGACATATTGGCGAATGCTGGAATAGATCGAGGCCTCGAATTTCGCAGACAGTTTGACCGGCACCCAGATGCTGAAGTCCTCGCTCGCAGCCATCTCTGAAAACGTGTCCAACTGAAAAAGAACTTCGGACGCAAACACGTTCGCCTCTCGATCGAATGCGTCTGCGGACTCCGCGTCGAGCGACTTTTCGCAGTCTTCGACAACGGCATACATCGGCCGTTGCCAAGGAAGGAATCCATGTGCAGATTCGTGAAGTCGCACGAAGCGCTTCTTAACGGCGTACATCGCCTGGTCGATGAAGATGACGCCTTCAGATGCATGGAATAGACCTAGCACCTTGGACAAAGCTCGCTTGAGGGCTGAACCTGCTTTCGCTCTCATCCGGCTCAGAAACGACTCCTCAAGCACCTCACCTTGAACTTCCTGAACCTTCGCGACGTCCATGATGCGGTGCACCGGTGTCGGGAAAACACCCAACGCGCCGGCTTCTCGCAAGGCACGCTCAGCCTCCTTGCGAACACGTGCGCGCTGGGAGGCTGTGAGAGTTGAGTCGTCGGGCTTGCTCACTTTCGATTCCTTTGCCACCTCAGATAGTTAAGGTGCTCCAGCAGCGCTCTCTCCTCCTCCGGGGTTAAGTTATCAATGGAGAACGTAGCGGCTTTGCCGTGTTTCGATCCTTCAGCGCGCTCGCCGGCCTTAACGATGTAGCCGGCTCGTTCCATCAAGGTTTCATACGAGACGTCGAGCGCATTCGCCAATGCATACAGAACGTGAGGGGAAGGCTTGGCGATCTTGCCGTTCTCCAGTTGGCTGAGGTAGGCGTTCGATACCTCCCCTTCCGTCGCCTCTTCAACCGCGCGGAGCGACAGCTCCTTCTTCAGCCGCGCGCTGCGTAGGTACATGCCCAAGTTTTCCCCTGGAGGGGCAGGTGCGTCGCCATCGACCACAGTCAATCTCCTTTTGCCGATGAGAGAGTAACCACTAACATTAAGTCCGTCAAGCATTGCTTGATGGACGCTTGACAAACTTAGCACGCACAGGCAAATTAGCGGCACCTCAACAGCTCCAAGGAGAGCGCCCATGCAGACCGACCGCGACGATCAAGACAACGACATCATCGATTTGGAGGACTTCGCCGCAGCGGGCAAGCCCGTGCCCAAGGGGAAGAGCTACCGGATCCGCATCGACAAGGAGGCCAAAGTGGCGGACGTCGATCACATGAAAGGCCGCGAAATCCTCACCCTGGTGGGCAAGACGCCGGAGAAGTTCCTGTTGCGCCTGCGCATCAAGGGAAGCGTGCAGCCGGTCGGACCCGACGACACGGTGAGCTTCCTCGACCCCGGTGTGGAGCGATTTATGACCATCCCGAATGAGGTCACCGAGGGTGAGGGTCCGCAACCGCGGCGGCAGTTTGCTCTGCTGAAGGGCGACGCAAGCTACTTGGACAGCCTTGGCCTACGCTGGGAGACCGTGAAGGATGGCGGCGTGCAGGCCGCAATCATCTATGGCTGGCCGCTTCCGGCTGGCTACAACGTGGGCAGCGCGGATGTTCACGTCCGCTTCAACAGCGGCTATCCGGACACCCAGCTGGACATGGCCTATTTCGCACCAGCCTTGGCACGCGCCAACGGCCGCGGCATCAACAACCTGTCCGAGGCGCCCTTCGACGGCCGGAGCTGGCAGCAATGGTCGCGCCACAGGACGGACGCCAGCGCGTGGCGCCCGGGGGTGGACGACCTGAGCACGCATATGGCCTTAGTAGATGATTGGCTGGCGGCGGAGCTGCGCAAGTAATGGCCGCCCCCCGAGCGACGCGCGTGGCGATCTCCGGCGCGGACCACCGTGCACTGGAGCGCCACTTCTTTCCTGGCGATGGCAAAGAGGCGGTTGCCTTCGCACTGTGCGGGCGCGCCCGCCGCGACGACCAGGAGCTGCTACTGGTCCGGGAAATCGTGCCGGTTCCCTACGACATGTGCCCTGTGCGCACGCCCCATCGGGTTACGTGGCTCGGCGCGGTGTTGGACTCTGTTCTGGCGCGTGCGCTCGATGCCGGCATGGCTTTGGTGAAGATCCACAGCCATCCAACGGGG
Organism: Ramlibacter sp.; assembly: GCA_036263715.1. GTDB lineage: Bacteria > Pseudomonadota > Gammaproteobacteria > Burkholderiales > Burkholderiaceae_C > Ramlibacter. Next base: position 2,698 of record DATAGN010000453.1, on the reverse strand, counting down.
TATCCATGGTTCTCCTCGACTGACGACGAGGCGGATGGAACGCTGTTTCCATGCGTCTCTGGATGGCTAGGTGACAGCCAAGGCCCGATGGCGAGCATGATCATGTTGCCCGGAGGGCAGTTGGTCGGACGCTCGGTTTGGGAGGGCCAAGTCAGCGACGAAATTCAGGCAGTACGGGTGGCGGGCGACGAGTTCCGGTACTGGTTCGCTGGCGCGGCCGAGGAAGTGCCGGAACATGGTCGGCGCGTAGCCCAAACGTTCGGCGACGCGACCTACGCGCAGTTGCGACGGCTAAAGGTCGGTGTCGTGGGGTGCTCCGGTACCGGCAGCATCGTCGTGGAGCAGCTTGCCCGCAACGGGGTCGGTGAACTGGTGCTTGTCGATAACGACCACACTGAAGACAAGAACCTCAACCGGATTCTGAACAGTACGAGATTTGACGCTCGTGCCGTGGCGAACAAGACCTTGGTGCAGGAGCGCGCAATCGAGGCGATGGGGCTCGGTACTCGTACCCGCGTGCATCCCTACGACCTCTTAGACCTGCGAGCATTGCGGGACCTGTCCACCTGCGACATGGTCTTCGGCTGCATGGACTCCGTTGACGGTCGCCACGTGCTGAATAAGCTGGCAACAGCCTACTTGATCCCCTACATCGATCTGGGCGTCCGCCTGGATGCCGATGGCAAGGGTGGCATAGACAGCATCTGGTTGGCGATACATACCCTACAACCCGGCGGCTCTAGCCTGAAAAGCCGTCATGTCTACGACCAGCGTGACCTGGAAGCTGCTTTCGTGCTGCGCGACAGTCCTCAGGAGTATGAGAGGCTAAAGCGCGAGGGGTATATCAAGGGCGTTAGGGTCGACCGGCCAGCTGTGATCTCGGTGAACATGGCAGCGGCGGCCGCCGCGATGAACGAGTTTCTTGCGCGACTGCACGGCTTCAGGCTACAGCGCAACGCGGCCTTTGCCGTGCGGCGCATCTGCTTGACTGACTCCGAAGCAAGCATGGACGAGGGTGACGGGGCTCCCTGTCAGGAGATGGGGAAGCTTGTGGGAACGGGCGACCAAGAACCCTTCCTCGGCATGATGCGACTAGGAGGCTGAAATGCTCATGAAGCTGCTTTCGTGGCTGTCGAGGCGCGTCGGAAATCGAACCGAGGAATGTCCGTGCGCCGACCTGCCGAAGGCCGAAGCCGGGCTTCTGTATGTTGCGCGTGGGCAGCAGGATCCGCCGGAGAGTTGCGAGCCAGGTGTGCTTTACCTGGTAGAGGACGGCGCTGGCCAGCCCTGGCTCGCTGCGCTGCGATGCCCATGCGGGTGCCACGCCAACATTCAGCTTCCCATGACGCCGCCAGCACGTCCACGCTGGCAGATCAGGGGCACCACGCAAAAACCCACGCTGTGGCCATCCGTCAGGCGTACCAGTGGGTGCCGGAGCCATTTCGTGCTTAGACAGGGTCGGGTCATTTGGTGTGATGACCGGGACTGATTGGTAAATGGCTAACGTAAACGACATTTAGAAGGAGCATGTATGACAAAGCGCGACATCCATGTTGTGCCCCACGACGCGGGATGGGCGACCCGGAAGGAAGGCGCCGAGCGCGCCGGTCACGTCACTCGCACGCAGCAAGAAGCGATTGACCTGGCCCGCAATCAGGCGCGGCGAGAGAATGTGGAGGTGGTGATCCATCGGAAAGATGGACAGATCCGCGACAGCGATAGCTACGGTGGGGATCCGAATCCACCTAAAGATAAGAAGCACTGAATCGCGCTGAAGCGCGAGTAGCTGACTAGCGCTAACTGTGGCTTTTCATTAGGCACCAGATACCAAGCGCGGATGGCTGCCTGCGAGCAACGCGCTCGCTCGCCGCGCACGTCCGGCAATGTCAGGTATCGGATACCGCCGTCATCGGGCATGCCAACCTGAAGGGCTGCACCCAGTCTGAATCGCTCATTCACCGAGTGCTGCATCTGTCTGGCAGATCTACCGGCGCAGTACCAGCCTGATGACCGCTTCTAAGCCAGAGCGGAGATCAGAGGTCGGAGGCGCCGGCCGCCTTAAAAACGCTTGCAGCACTGCTGTGTGTGGTGCCTGCCTGGGGGTCGAACCCAGATCGTCCCTTCAGCAGCCGGCATGACCGGCTATTGGAGGGGCCGCTCTACCGTTGAGCTAACAGGCCTTCCGTTAGCAATCTCTCGGCAATCGACTCTGCCCGATGATGGAAGCCGAAATGCTGACGAACATAGTTTGCCAGAATCTTCACCTGCCGCGCACTCCCGACTTTCTCCCCTCGCAGTGAGCTTATGAGCGGTTGGTCATCTCGAATCTTGCCTCGCAACTCGTCGTCGGTGAGAACAACGTTCGCACACAGGCCCTTGGAGAAATCCTTGAGGGCGCGTGAGAACAGGACGAAGTCATCAAAAGATGCCGCGGCCGGCGGATTGGGTGCCGCCAAGGTTTTATACGGATTGCTGCTCGCTCCGATTGCTTGGCGCAACGACTCGGCTTGGCGGATAAGCGTCTTAGCGGCATCCGCAGCCGGATCGTGCACGAACAGGTTGCGGACCCTACGGTAGTAGTCCAGAAGATCGCACTGAAGTTCGCCGACCGATGAAGTCGTCACCTTATAGACACGCAAGGTATATGTGACGAGATCCTCCTTGTTAGTGCGAGCGCGTACATCGCGTGGAATCTCGG
>DATAGN010000452.1:0-12492 GCA_036263715.1 Ramlibacter sp. | reverse complement strand
CCCGCTTGCGGGAGAGGGTAGGGGTGAGGGCGATCGCGAGGCACTCCTCGGCTTGATGCCCGCCAACCTGCGCGAACCCGTGGACATGCGCGAGATCATGGCCCGCCTGGTCGACGACGCGGCGCTACTGGAGTTCAAGTCGCTCTACGGAGCCGCCACCGTTTGCGCGCAGGGCAGCATCGCCGGCCACGCGGTCGGCTTCATCAGCAACAACGGCCCGATCGACGTGGCCGGTGCCAACAAGGCCACGCACTTCATCCAGTGGATGTGCCAGCTCGGCCACCCCATCGTCTACCTGCAGAACACCACCGGCTACATGGTGGGCCGAGAGAGCGAGCAGGACGGGATGATCAAGCATGGCAGCAAGATGATCCAGGCCGTGACGAATGCGACGGTGCCGCAGCTCACCATCCAGTGCGGCGCCTCCTTTGGCGCCGGCAACTACGGGATGTGCGGGCGCGCTTATGCGCCGCGCTTCCTTTTCAGCTGGCCCAGTGCCCGCACCGCGGTGATGGGCGGCGAGCAGGCCGCGCGCACCATGCAGATCGTGGGCGAGGCGGCGCTGGCCCGCAAGGGGCTCAAGCCGGACGCGGTGAAGTCGCAGGAGCAGTTCGACCGGATCGTCGATCTCTTCGAGCAGCAGGCCGACGCTTTCCACACCTCCGGGCTGCTGCTGGACGACGGCGTGATCGATCCGCGCGACACGCGGGCGGTGCTCGCGTTCTGCCTGGACACGATCGCGGAAGCGCAAGCGAAGACCTTGCGGCCAATGCAGTTCGGCGTCGCACGCATGTAAGGGGGACAGGGATGCACTACAGCCACGAACACCTGGAAATCCAGAAGACGCTCCAGCGCTTCATCGCCGAGGAGATCAATCCGCACGTGGAGGAGTGGGAGGCGGCAGAGATCTTCCCCGCGCACCAGGTGTTCAAGCGGCTGGGACAGCTGGGGCTGCTGGGACTGACCAAGCCGGAGGCTTACGGCGGCGCCGGCCTCGACTATTCGTACTCGCTCGCGATGGCCGAAGCGCTCGGCCACATCGAATGCGGCGGCGTGCCCATGGCGATCGGCGTGCAGACGGACATGGCCACGCCGGCGCTGGCCCGCTTCGGCAGCGACGAACTCAGGCGCGAGTTCCTCGCTCCCGCCATTTCGGGCGACATGGTCAGCTGCATCGGCGTGAGCGAGCCCGGCGCCGGCAGCGATGTGTCCGCCATCAAGAGTCGCGCGCGCAAGGACGGTGACGACTACGTGATCACCGGGCAGAAGATGTGGATCACCAACAGCCTGCAGGCCGACTGGATGTGCATGCTGGTGAACACCGGCGAAGGCCCGGTGCACAGGAACAAGAGCCTGGTGATCGTGCCCATGCGCGAGAACGGCAAGCTGCGCCCCGGCATCGAGGTCGCGCGCAAGATCCGCAAGATCGGCATGAACAGCAGCGACACGGGCCTGATCTACTTCGACGAGGTCCGGGTGCCGCAGCGCTATCGCATCGGCGAGGAGGGACAGGGCTTCATCTACCAGATGCAGCAGTTCCAGGAAGAGCGCCTGTGGGCGGCCGCCAGCGCGCTGGTGGCGCTGGACAACTGCATCCGGTGGACGATCGAGTGGGCGCAGGACCGCAAGCTGTTCGGCGCGGCCCTGGCCGACCAGCAGTGGGTGCAGTTCAAGCTGGCCGAACTCAAGACCGAAGTGGAGGCGCTGCGCGCGCTGACCTACCGCGCCTGCGATCTCTACGTGCGGGGGCAGGACGTGCTGGAACTGGCCACCATGGCCAAGCTGAAGACGGGGCGGCTGTTCCGCCAGGTGCCCGACACCTGCCTGCAGTTCTGGGGCGGGATGGGCTACACCTGGGAGAACAAGGTGTCGCGCATGTACCGCGACGGCCGCCTGGCCTCCATCGGCGGCGGCGCCGACGAGGTGATGATGGGCATCCTGGCCAAGCTGATGGGCATCGCCAAGCGGCCGGCCGCATGAAGATCAAGCGCCTGCTGGTCGCCAATCGCGGAGAGGTCGCGCGCAGGATCATCCGCACGGCGCACGCGCTCGGCATCGAGACGGTCGCCGTGTACTCGGAGGCGGACCGCGGTGCGCTGCACGTGCGCGAGGCGACGCAGGCCTGCGCGATCGGCGGCCTCACCTCCGCCGACTCCTACCTGCGCATCGACAAGCTGGTGTCCGCCGCGCGCAGCAGCGGCGCCGACGCCGTGCATCCGGGCTACGGCTTCCTGAGCGAGAACGCGGAGTTCGCGCAGGCGGTGGAGGACGCGGGCATCACCTGGGTGGGCCCCGGCGCCGACGCGATCCGCACCCTGGGCAGCAAGACCCGCGCGAAGCAGCTCGCGCACGCACGCGGCGTTCCCTGCCTGCCGGGGTACGAAGGGCCGGACCAGTCCGACCAAGCCTTCGAGGCGGCGGGGCGCGACCTCGGTTTCCCGCTGATGGTCAAGGCGGCGGCGGGCGGCGGCGGGCGCGGCATGCGCCTGGTCACGGAGGCCGCGCGGTTGCTGCCGGCGGTGCAGTCGGCGCGCTCGGAGGCCTTGTCGGCCTTCGGCTCCGGGGAGCTGCTGCTGGAATGCGCGCTGCTGCGACCGCGCCACGTGGAGATCCAGGTCTTCGCCGACTTGCATGGCAACTGCATCCACCTGGGCGAGCGCGATTGTTCGGTGCAGCGGCGGCACCAGAAGATCATCGAGGAAACGCCGAGTCCGGCGGTGGTTCCGGAGCTGCGCGAAGCCATGGGGCAGTGCGCGATCGAGCTTGCGCGGGCCGCGGGCTATGTCGGCGCCGGCACCGTCGAATTCCTGCTGGATGCGGACGGTGCGTTCTACCTGATGGAGATGAACACGCGCCTGCAGGTGGAGCATCCGGTGACGGAGATGGTGACGGGCCTGGACCTGGTCGAATGGCAACTGCGCATCGCCTGCGGCGAACGCCTGCCCTGCCGGCAAAGCGAACTGCGTTTCGAGGGACATGCGATCGAGGTGCGCTTGTGCGCGGAGGACGAGCACTTCGTCCCCCACTCGGGCCGCATCTCTGTCTTTCTCCCTCCCCCGCTGGGCGAGGGTCGGGGTGGGGGCACCCCCCTGCGCTTCGACCACGCCATCGTCGCCGGGCTGGACGTTCCCCCGCACTACGACTCCATGCTCGGCAAACTCATCGCCCATGCGCCGACGCGCGCCGAAGCCATCTCCCGCCTCACCGCCGGCCTGGAACGCCTGCAGGTCCTGGGCCTTCCCACGAATCGGCGCTTCCTCTCCGCGTGCCTGCGGCATCCGGTGTTCACCGCCGGCGAAGCGACCCTGCCTTTCCTGCAGGAGCACGGCGAGTCGCTGCGCCACCAGCTGGAGCAGGAGGAATACGGCGCCGCGGCGGAAGCGGCGTTCTGCGCGCTCCTGCCGCAAGGCGCCGCGGCAGCGTTGCCGTCCCCCTTTCCGCGGCCCCTGCGCATCGAGCACCGAGGCACGCACTTCGACGTGCCCGTCTGCGAGGCCGATGGTGTGGCTGCGGGCCAGGCGCAGGTCGCGTCGCTGGGCGCCGGCCGCTGGCACGTGCAGGTCGGGCCGGTCGACCTGTTCCTGCGCGACGCCTCCTTCGACCCACCGGCCTCCTCGCTGGCGGCCACGGCCGCCAACGAACTGCGCGTGCCTTTCAACGGCCGCGTGATCGCGGTGCATGCGTGCGCGGGCGACGCGGTGAAGAAGGGCGACACGCTGGTGGTCGTCGAGTCGATGAAGCTGGAGCACGCCCTGGCCGCTGCACGCGACGGCACCGTCGGCGCGGTGCACGTCGAGGCGGGCCAGCAGGTCGCCACCGCGCAGGTGCTCGTCACCCTGGCCGCCGCATGAACGCCGAACTGCGCGCCGACGTCGAGGCACTCGCAACCACCGTGCGCCGCTTCACCCGCGAGCGCATCGTTGCAAACGTGGCGGCGTGGGAGGCGGCGGGCGAAGTGCCCTTGCACCTGCATCGCGAGGCCGCGGAGCTGGGCTTGCTCGGGCTCGGCTATCCGGAAGCACTGGGCGGCACGCCGGCGAGCTTCGTGTTGCGCAATGCCATGGCCACGACCATGGCGCGCACCTGCGGCAGCGGCGGCGTGCTGGCGGCGCTGTTCTCGCACAACATCGGCCTGCCGCCCATCCTGAGGCACGGCAGCGAAGCGCTGCAGGACGAAGTGATCCCGCCGGTGCTGCGCGGCGAGCAGGTCGCGGCGCTGGCGATCACCGAGCCTGCGGCCGGCTCGGATGTGGCCAGCCTGCGCACCAGCGCGCGGCTTGACGGCGGCGAATACGTCATCGACGGCGAGAAGGTCTTCATCACCTCCGGCCTGCGGGCCGACTGGATCACGGTCGCCGTGCGCACCGGCGAGGCCGGCACGCGCGGCAGCGGCGGCATCTCGATGCTGGTCGTGCCCGGCGATGCGAAGGGGCTGCAGCGCACGCGGCTGGACAAGATGGGTTGGCTTTGCAGCGACACGGCGCACCTGCGCTTCGACGGCGTGCGCGTGCCGGCACGCTACCTCGTGGGCGAGGAGGGCGCGGGCTTTCGCATGATCATGGGCAACTTCAATGGCGAGCGGCTGGCAATGTCGGCGATGGCGCTCGGTTTCGCGCAGGCCTGCTGCGACGAGGCGCTGGCCTGGGCGCGCGAGCGGCGCGCTTTCGGCTCGCCGCTGGTGGACAAGCAGGTGATCCGCCACAAGTTGGTCGACATGCAGATGCGCATCCATGCGACGCACGCGTGGCTGGAGCAGGTCGGCGCGCTGGCGGACGAGGGGAAATTGGAATCTGACCCCAATTGCGTGGCGCAGGTGTGCATGCTGAAGAACCAGGCGACGCAGACCATGCAGTTCTGCGCCGACCAGGCCGTGCAGGTGCTGGGCGGCATGGGCTACATGCGCGGGACGGTGAGTGAACGGGTGTACCGGGAGGTGAAGGTGATGATGATCGGCGGGGGCGCGGAGGAAATCATGAAGGACCTGGCCGCCAGGCAGCTCGGGCTATGACGCGGCACCCGCCGCAGCCCGTGGAGTTCGAGGACGAGTTCGTGCGCGGGCTGGCCGACATCTTCGAGGAGAAGATCGTCTTCAACCGCGTGATCGGCCTGAAGATCGCCACGCTGAAACCGGACCGCGTGGAAGGCCGCATCGACATGAAGCCGGAGCTCGTGGGGCACTACCTGTTCAACCGCGTGCATGGCGGCGTGATCAGCGCGGGCCTCGACGCGATGGGCGGCCTCGCGGTGATGGCCGCCATCGGCGCGCGGCACATGGACGAAGCGCCCGCGCAACGCCTGCATCGCTTCGGCAAGCTCGGCACGATCGACCTGCGCATCGACTACCTGCGCCCCGGTGTCGGCGAGAGTTTTCGCCTGACCGCGGAAGTGTTGCGCCTGGGCTCCCGCGTGGCCAGCACGCGCATGGAGTTCCTGCGCGACGACGGCAAGTTGCTCGCGAGCGGGGCGGGGGCTTACATCATTTCCTGAAGGGTGCCCGCTGTGGCCCTCACCCCAGCCCTCTCCCGCAGGCGGGAGAGGGAGAAAGGCAGGCCTCAGGCCTCCTCCTCCAGCGGCAGCCCCGTCGCAATTTCATAAGCCACCGACCGCAACCACACGTTGCCCGGATCGCGGTGGTAGCGGTCGTGCCAATACTGGTTGACCGTGTACGACGGCAGCTTCACCGGGGGCGACACGATCTTCACGCGGCCTTCCGCCGCGAAGATCGCCGCCAGGCGCAGGGGCACGAGCGCCACCAGCTCGGAACTGGCCACCACCTGGCCCAGGCCCAGGAAGCTGGGCACCGTCGCCGCGAAGGAGCGTCGCACCCGCCGCCGCTCCAGCACGCTGTCGACGATCGAGTGCGCCGTGGCGGACAGCATCACCTTCACGTGCCGCTCTTCCTGCAGTTGCGCCAGCGTGATGCGGTCGACGATGCGCGGATGGTGGCGCGCGGCGATGCAGGCGAAGCCTTCGTCGAACAGCTTCTGCCGGTAGAAGCCGGCGCGGATGTCTTCGGTGAAGCCCATGGCCAGGTCGGCCTCGCCCGCCTCCAGCTGGCGCGGGGTGTCGTGCGTGATGTTCGTGACCTCGATGCGCACGTCCGGCGCGAGCTGCAGCGCGCGTGCCAGCAGCCGCGGCAGCAGCGTCATCTGCCCCACGTCCGTCATGCAGATGCGAAAGCTGCGCGTGATGTTCGCCGGGTTGAACTCGGCCGGCGGCACCAGGCTCTGCTCCAGCAGCTGCAGCGCTTGCCGGGCGATCGGGACGAGCTGCTCGGCGCGGGGCGTCGGCTTCATGCCGTCGGACGTGCGCACGAACAGCGGGTCGCCGTAATGCTCGCGCAGCTGAGCCAGCACGACGCTCACCGCTGACTGGCTCAGCCCCACGCCCTCGGCTGCGCGCGTCACGTTCCGCGACGCGTACACGGCCAGGAAGATGCGCAGGTGGCGAACGCCGAGGTCCGTCATCGCCGGGCGGCCTCTATTCGATTTTTCGATGCGGCGAATGAACGTTTTTCCATTGTCGCAATAGTACCCCGTGCCTACAGTGCGTCGATCCGAACACGCCACCGAAGCACACCATGCAACTCTGCCGATTCAACGACGACCGCCTCGGTCTGGTCCAGGGTGACGAGATCCTCGACGTCAGCAGCGCCCTCCAGGTCCTGCCCGCCGTCACGTATCCCCTGCCGCGGCACGACCCGCTGATCGTGCACCTGGACGCCGTGCGCGCCGAGGTCACGCGCCTGGCCGCCAACGGCAACCGCCTGACGCGCCATCGCCTGTCGGACGTGCGCCTGCTCGCGCCGGTCGCGAACCCGGGCAAGGTGGTGGCCGCCCCGGTGAACTACCTGAAGCACCTGGAGGAAGCGCGCCAGGACAAGGGCATCCACCACCAGAACCAGATCGGCGAGATCCAGCGCGTGGGCCTGTTCCTCAAGGCCACGAGCTCGGTCGAAGGCCCCTCGGCGACGCTGAAGATCGCCAAGCCCGATCGCCGCAACGACCACGAGATCGAGCTGGTCGCCATCATCGGCAAGGGCGGCAAGGACATCGCCAAGGAAGATGCGCTGTCGCACATCGCCGCCTACTGCATCGGCCTGGACATGACGGTGCGCGGTCCCGAGGAGCGCAGCATGCGCAAGTCGCCCGACGGCTACACCGTGCTCGGCCCCTGGCTGACCACCGCCGACGAGATCGAGGACGTGCATGCGCTGGAGCTGAAGATCCAGGTGAACGGCGAAGTGCGCCAGCATGCCAACACGCGCGACCTGGTGCTGAACGTCGCCGACCTGATCGTGATGGCGTCGTCCTTCTACACGCTGCATCCCGGCGACGTGATCATGACCGGCACGCCCGAGGGCGTGTCGCAGGTGTTCCCGGGCGACAAGATGCGTGCGGAGATCACCGGACTGGGCCGCATGGACGTGAACATCGCGGCGGAGTGAGCATGATGAACACCCTCCACCAGCGCCGCACCCTCCTCCTGGCCGCCGCGGCCCTCGCCCTCGGCGCCTCCGCGCACGCGCAACCCGCCGCCACGAAGTGGCCCACCGGCCCCGTGCGCTTCATCGTGCCGTTCCCGGCGGGCGCCGCGCCCGACGTGCTGATCCGCTTCGTCGGCACCAAGCTGACCGAGAAGTGGGGCCAGCCCGTCATCGTGGACAACAAGCCCGGTGGCAGCGGCGTGATCGGCATGAGCGCGATCCTGGCCGCGCCCACCGACGGCAGCGTGTTCGGCTTCGTGCAGGGCTCCGCGATCTCGCTGGCGCCCAGCCTGATCAAGGGCGTCAACTACGACTTCAACCGCGACTTCCAGCCGGTGACGCTGGCCGCGGTGGCGCCCATCCTGCTGGCGGTGCCCGCGGACTCGCCGTACAAGCGCCTGGCTGACGTGATCGCGGCCGCCAAGGCCAAGCCCAAGAGCATCGAAGTGGCGGACGTGGGCCGCGGCACCGTGCCGCACCTGTCGACGACGCTGCTGGGTCTTCGCTCGGGCGCCGAGTTCCTGTCGGTGCACTATCCGGGCGGCGCGCAGAGCATGCAGGCGACCATCGGCGGGCAGACCAAGATGATGGTGGACTCCTACAACGTCATCGCCGGCAACGTGCAAGGCGGCCGGCTGCGCGTGCTGGCGTCCATGGCGGATCGCGTGGAGCCGGGCCTGGAGCAGTTCCCACTGGCCAAGGACACCGTGCCCGGCGCGGTGTCGGTCGGCTGGTTCGCGGTGATCGCGAGCAAGGGCGTGGACGCGGCCATCGTCGCCCGGTTGAACCGTGACATTGGCGAGGCGCTGCTGCTGCCCGACGTGGTCGCCAAGTCGCGCGAACTCGGCACGTACAACCGCCCCGGCACCCCGGAGCAGCTGGCCAGGTTCATCGAGGACGACCGCAGGAACTGGCAGCGGGTGCTGGACGCCCTGAACATGAAACCCGAGTGAGGCAGGGATGAGCAGTCACTCCTTGCCGGTCCTGGTGGCAGGTGGCGGCATCGGCGGGCTCGCGGCAGCGCTGGCCCTGGTGCGCCGCGGCTTCCACGTGCAGGTGCTGGAGCAGGCCGCCGAGATCGGCGAGATCGGCGCCGGCATCCAGCTCGGGCCCAATGCCTTCGCGGCCTGTGATGCACTTGGCGTGGGCGAGAAGCTGCGCGCCAAGGCCGTCTACACCGACTACCTCGTGATGCACGATGCGGTGGACGAAAGCCTGGTCGCGCGCATCGAGACCGACGAGGCCTTCCGCAAACGCTTCGGCAATCCCTACGCGGTGATCCACCGCGTCGACATCCATCGGGCCCTCTATGACGGCGCGGCGGAGACCGGCCGCATCGAGTTCCACACCGACACGCGGATCGAGCGCGTGGAGCAGGACGAGTCCAGCCGCACGGTGACGGCGATCGACCAGAACGGCAAGCGCTGGACGGGCCAGGCGCTGATCGGCGCCGATGGGGTGAAGTCGGTGGTGCGCGCGCAGTACGTCAACGATCCGGCCAAGGTGACCGGCCACGTGGTCTACCGCGCCGTCGTCGACGAAGCCGAGTTCCCGCAGGACCTGAAGTGGAACGCGGCGAGCATCTGGGTCGGCCCCAAGTGCCACCTGGTGCACTACCCGCTGCGCGGCGGCAAGCAGTACAACGTGGTCGTCACCTTCCACAGCCGCAACGAGGAGCAGTGGGGCGTGACCGAAGGCAGCAAGGAAGAAGTGGAAAGCTACTTCCAGGGCATCGCGTCCAAGCCGCGCCAGCTGATCGACCTGCCGAAAAGCTGGCGCCGCTGGGCCACGGCCGACAAGGACCCGATCGCCACCTGGGCGTTCGGCCGCGCCACGATCCTCGGCGACGCCGCGCACCCGACCACGCAGTACATGGCCCAGGGCGGATGCATGGCGCTGGAAGATGCCGTGACGCTGGGTGCCGCACTGCGCGCCACCGAGAACGACTGGGACCAGGCGCTGCCGCTGTACGAGGCCAACCGGGTCACGCGCACCGCGCGCATCGTGCTGTCGGCGCGCGAGATGGGCCGCATCTTCCACGTGGAAGGCGTCGAGCGCCTGGTGCGCAACAGCCTGTGGAAGGGCCGCACGCAGGAGCGTTACCACGACGCCTTCGAGTGGCTGTACGGCTGGAACGAATCGAACTGCCTGGCGCAGGGTTGAAGGCAAGGACCTGAGGAGACAAGCATGACCGAGAGATTCGACACCCTGGGAAAGCTGGAAGACCTGCCGCAGGCCTACCGCGACGCGCTGACCAGCCGCAACCTGGTGCCCCTGTGGCCCAGCCTGCGCCGCGTGCTGCCCCCCGGCGTGCCCGAGCGCAACACGAAGCCGGTGCACTGGTCCTATGGCGGCCTTCGCCCGCTGTTGATGCAGGCCGGCGAGCTGACGCCCATCGAGAAGGCGGAGCGCCGCGTGCTGGTGCTGGCGAATCCGGGGCATGGGCTGGAGAACATGAAGGTCAGCCCGGCCATCTACCTCGGCATGCAGCTGCTGCTGCCCGGTGAGCGCGCTCCCGCGCACCGCCACACGCCCAATGCCGTGCGCATGGTGGTCGAGGGCGAGGGCGCCTTCACCACAGTCAACGGCGAGCAGTGCCCGATGAAGCGGGGCGACCTGATCCTCACGCCCACCGGCATGTGGCACGAGCACGAGCACACGCAGGACAACGCGGTGATCTGGCTGGACGTGCTGGACCTGCCCCTCGTGTACTACACGGAAACCTCGTACGTGGTCGAAGGCCCGAGCCAGCCGGCGCAGCCCGGGCACGGCGAGCGCGCGTATGCGCGTGGCGGCGTGGTGCCCAGCAGCGACTTCGAGCGCAGCACCAAGCCGTATCCCATGATCCGCTACCCATGGGCGGACACGCGCGCGGCGCTGGTGTCGCTGGCCGCCGATCGCGACGACCTGCAGCACGTGCAGGTGACGTACGTGAACCCGGAGACCGGGCGCGATGCCGAGAACAACCTGGGCTTCCATGCCTTGATGCTGCGCCCGGGCCAGGAGCTGCGCCTGCCGGTGCGCTCGCCGGCCTGCGTGTTCCACGTCATCGAAGGCCGCGTGACCGCCAACATCGCCAACAGCGAGTTCGCGCTGGACGAGGCAGACACCTGCTGCGCGCCCGGCTACACCGAAGTGCGGCTGCGCAACCGGCAGAAGGACGCCGCGAGCTTCCTCTTCCTGGCCGACGAAAGCCCGCTGCATCGCAAGCTGGGCGTCTACGAGAACCGCGGCTGACTTTTGCCTTGCGCGCGTTCCTACAACGCCTGCGTTCCGTCCATGGACAAATCCTGGGTTCTCCCAAGGAAAGCGTCCATGATCAACTGGAACAAAACCCTCCGCGAAGGCCTCGTCTCCGGCACCCTCGCCGGCCTCTTCTCCGCGGTCGTCCTGCTCGTCACCGGCAAGCGCAATGCCGGCAGTGCCATCGCCCCGATCAACGCCGAGAGCCACTGGCTCTGGGGCGACGAGTCGCTGCGCGAAGACGGCATCACGCTGCGCCACTCGCTCACCGGCATCGTCACGCACCAGTTGTCCACCGTGTTCTGGGCGACGCTGTATGCCCTGGTTCGCGGTAACCGCAGGGCCGTGAGGAGCGTGCCCGAAGCGCTGATCGGCGGCATCGTCACCAGTGCCGCGGCGGCCGCCATCGACTACACCCTGGTGCCCAAGCGCCTGACGCCCGGCTTCGAGCATCGCTTGTCGAAGACCTCGATGGTGGGCGTGTTCGCCGGCATCGCCGCCGGCATCGCGCTAGGGGCACTGCTCTTGCGCGACCGGGACTAGCCTCTTCCATAATGCCTCCACGCGAACAACGAAGGACTGGAGGCAAGCATGGACAAGAGCCGCATCTCGCGCCGTAGCGCGGTCGTTTCCCTCGCCGGCGTCGCCGCCGCGGCATCGCTGCCGGTACAGGCGCAGCAGCCGCCTTTCAAGATCGGCCTGATCCTGCCGATGTCGGGCCCGTTCACCTCCACTGGCAAGCAGATCGAAGCGGCCGTGCGGCTGTACATGGCGCAGCACGGCACCACCGTGGCGGGCCGCAAGATCGAGGTGATCCTGCGCGATGACGCGGGCGTTCCGGAGAACGCACGCCGCGCGGCGCAGGAGCTGATCGTCAACGACAAGGTCTCGGTGCTGGCCGGTTTCGGGCTGACGCCGCTGGCGCTGGCCGTCGCGCCGATGCTCGCGCAGTCGAAGACACCGGCGGTGGTGATGGCCGCGGCCACGTCGAGCATCGTCGATGCATCGCCGTACGTGGTGCGCACGAGCGTCACGCTGGCGCAGACCGCGGCCATGATGGGCGAGTGGGCCGGCAAGAACGGCATCAAGCGCGTCGTGACGCTGGTCAGCGACTACGGTCCCGGCCTCGACGGCGAGAAGTACTTCAAGGAGACGCTGGAGTCGCTCGGCGGCACCGTCGTCGAGTCGCTGCGCGTGCCGCTGCGCAACCCGGACTTCGCGCCGTTCCTGCAACGGGTGCGCGATGCCAGTCCGCAGGCGCTGTACGCCTTCGTGCCCTCGGGCGCCGGGGCCGGGCTGATCAAGCAGTTCGCCGAGCGTGGCCTCGACAAGGCCGGCATCCGCCTGATCGGCGACGGCAGCGTGACCGACGACGACCAGCTGCCCGAGATGAGCGATTCGGCGATCGGCGCGATCACGTCGTTCCACTATTCAGCGGCGCACAAGAGCGCGATGAACCAGAAGTTCGTGGCGTCCTTCAAGGCTGCGAACAAGGGCTTGCGCCCCAACTTCATGGCCGTGGGCGGCTGGGACGGCATGCGGGTGATCTATCACGCGTTGCAATCGAGCAAGGGGCAGGGCGGCGATGCGCTGCTGGCCGGCATGAAGGGCCAGGTGTTCGAGAGCCCGCGCGGCCCGCTGCTGATCGACGCGCAGACCCGCGATGTCGTGCACGACATCTACATCCGGCGGGTGGAGCGCGTGGGCGGGGAGTTGTGGAACGTGGAGTTCGAGACGTATAAGGGGGTGAAGGATCCGGCGAA
>DATAGN010000451.1:0-5107 GCA_036263715.1 Ramlibacter sp. | reverse complement strand
TCCCTGGCGTCCTGCAGGCCCTTGGCCTTGATGTAGTCCCAGATCTTCTTGATCACCTCGGTGCGCGCGACCAGGCCGTCACCGATCACCGCCGCCAGTTCCGGACTCGGCTTCAGGGTGCCGGCGGGAGTCTTCTTCGCCGCTGCCTGCTTCGCCGGCGCAGCCTTCTTCGCGGGCGCAGCCTTCTTCGCGACGACGGCCTTGGCGGCCTTCGCGGTCGCCTTGTATTCGCTGGCCGGCTCCTTCGCCTTGATGCGCTGTGCCGCCGTGGTCTTGCTGGCAGCACCGGCGCCCTTGCGCGGCGGGAACTTGGAAGCGCGCGGCTCGAAGGCGAAGTTCACCTTGCCTGCTTCCGCGTCCCACACCAGGAAGGCCTTGAAGGGACGGCGCGTGCGCATCGAGACGAACTTGTCCAGCAGGTCGGTCTTGCCCGTGGCGAGCAGCCTGGCCATCTGCTCGCGCTCCACCGGCTGCTGCAGGATGATCTTGCCGCTGCGGAAGTCGCACGTCGGCGTCGGGTGGCTTTCGGTCGGCACCGCGCGCTCGCACACGTAGTTGCTGCCCCATTCGAAGACGCGCGCGCCGCACTTGGGGCACGGGCCCAGCGGCTCCTGCGCGGAGAGGTCGACGATCTCTCCGGTCGCGGCGGGATCCTCGTCCTTGCCGAAGTCGAACTCCAGCTTCCAGTTCTTCTCCTCCTCGTCGAACACCAGCGCCAGTTCGGCGGTGAAGGGCCAGCCCGCCTTGGAGCGGAAACCCTGCAGCGGGCCGATGCGCTTGTCGCGCAGGAACTGCTCGACTTCATCCAGTTCGAAGGCGCGGCCCGCCGGGATCTTGGTGAACGAGAATCCGCAAGGCTCCTTGCCCTTGGCGCCCACGCAGTTGTAGCGGCGGTAGGTTTCCTGCACCACGCCGCTGCAGTTGGGGCACGGCGTTTTCAGCGTCGCATAGTCGCCGGGCACCGTGTCGCGGTCGTACTCCTTGGCCTTCATGACGATGCGCTTGGTCATGTCGGCGATCTCGTGCATGAACTGGTCGCGCGAGAGCTTGCCGTGCTCCATCTGGGCCAGCTTGTATTCCCACTCGCCGGTCAGCTCCGGCTTGCTCAGTTCCTCCACGCCCAGGCCGCGCAGCAGCGTCATGAGCTGGAAGGCCTTGGCCGTGGGGATCAGCTCGCGGCCCTCGCGCAGCATGTACTTCTCGTTGATCAGGCCTTCGATGATCGCCGCGCGCGTGGCCGGCGTGCCCAGGCCCTTTTCGGCCAGCGCCTCGCGCAGTTCCTCGTCTTCCACGAAGCGCCCCGCGCCTTCCATGGCGCCCAGCAGCGTCGCTTCGCTGTAGCGGGCCGGCGGACGCGTCTTCAGGCCCTTGGGGTCGACGGCTTCGGCCAGTACCTTCTCGCCCGGCTGCACCGGCACGAGGTTCTGGCCCTTCTCGCCTTCCTTGCCCGTGTTCTCGGCGTCCACGTCGACGGCTTCCTTGCCGAAGATCGCCAGCCAGCCGGGGCGCACCAGCACCTTGCCCTCCGTCTTGAAATGGTGGCCCTCCGCCTGCGTGATGCGGGTGGTGACCTGGTATTCCGCGCTCGGGAAGAACACCGCCAGGAAGCGGCGCACCACCAGGTCGTACAGCTTCTGCTCGGCATCCGACAGGCCGCTGGGCGCCTGCAGCGTGGGGATGATGGCGAAGTGGTCCGACACCTTGCTGTCGTCGAACACGCGCTTGACCGGCTTGACGTAGTCCTTGTCGATCGCCTCCTTCGCGAAGGGCGCCAGGTGGCCCATGCCGCTGTCTGCCAGCATGCCCATGGTCTGCTGCACGACCTTGACGTAGTCCGAAGGCAGGTGGCGTGAGTCCGTTCGCGGATAGGTCAGGGCCTTGTGCCGTTCGTACAGCGACTGCGCCAGCGCCAGCGTGGTCTTGGCCGAATAGCCGAAGCGGCCGTTGGCCTCGCGCTGCAGCGAGGTCAGGTCGAACAGGCCCGGAGAGGCCTGCGTGGTCGGCTTCGATTCCTCGGTGACGGTGCAGGGCTTGCCACGCACGGCATCGGCGATGGTGCGGGCTTCCTGCTCGGTCCAGACGCGGTCGGCGCGCTTCTCGGCGTCCTCGGCGTCCTTCTTCCACTTGGGGTCGAACCACTTGCCCGGATACTCACCCGCCTGCGCGGTGAAACTGGCGTGCACTTCCCAGTACTCGCGGCTGATGAACTTGCGGATCTGCTCCTCGCGCTCCACCACGATGGCCAGCGTCGGCGTCTGCACGCGGCCCACGGTGGTGAGGAAGAAGCCGCCGTCGCGCGAGTTGAAGGCCGTCATGGCCCGGGTGCCGTTGATGCCCACCAGCCAGTCGGCCTCGGAGCGCGAGCGCGCCGCGTGGGCCAGGCCTTCCATCTGCTTGTCGGTGCGCAGCTTGTCGAAGCCCTCGCGGATGGCCTGCGGCGTCATCGACTGCAGCCACAGGCGCCGCACCGGCTTGGCGGCCGTGCCCTTCTTGCCCGCGCCGGCGCCGTCGCCGCCGAAGGCGTACTGCTCGATCAGCCGGAAGATCAGCTCGCCCTCGCGCCCGGCGTCGCAGGCGTTCACGAGGTCGCCCACGTCCTTGCGCTTGGCGAGCTTGACCACCGCGTTCAGGCGCGACTTGGTCTTGTCCACCGGCTTCAGGTCGAAGTACGGCGGGATCACGGGCAGGTGGGCGAAGCTCCACTTGCCGCGCTTGACGTCGAACTCCTCCGGCGCGTGGATCTCCACCAGGTGGCCCACGGCGCTGGTGACGATGTACTTCTCGTTCTCGAAGTACTCGTCATGCTTGTCGAACTTGCCGGCGACAGGCGTCAGGGCCCGGACGATGTCCTGGGCCACGGACGGCTTCTCGGCGATCACCAATGTTTTCACGGACGTTTCACGGGCCCGGGCAGGGCCCCTCCTGGAGGTTCTTACAATCGCGCTTTTCTCGCGCGCGCATACGCGCGCACGTGTACGAATTCAAGTTAACAGAATTTCCTTCATGCCCGCCAAGCCCGCCGCGAAGCCCCAGTCCCCCGCCCCCAAGACCAACCGCAGGATCCAGGTGCGCCGCTCCGGCGTGCACGGCAAGGGCGTGTTCGCGCTGCAGGACATCCCCGAGGGCGAGACGCTGATCGAATATGTGGGCGAAATCATCACGTGGAAGGAGGCCCAGCGCCGGCACCCGTGGAATCCGGACGAGCCGAACCATACCTTCTATTTCCACATCGATGACGGCCGGGTGATCGACGCGGCCCACGGCGGCAATGCGTCACGCTGGATCAACCACTCCTGCAACCCGAACTGCGAGGCCGACGAGGAAGAGGGCCGGGTGTTCATCAAGAGCCTGCGCAACATCAAGGCGGGCGAAGAGCTGAACTACGACTACGGCCTGATCATCGACGAGCCGTACACCAAGGCCCTCAAGGCAGAGTATCCCTGCTGGTGCGGCGCCAAGAACTGCCGCGGCACCCTGCTGGCACCCAAGCGCGGCAAGAGGTGAACTGGCCGGCCGAAGCCATCTGGGAGGCCGTGGCGCCTCTCCTGCCCGGCTTCACCGTCGAAGTCCTGCCGGAGATCGACTCCAGCAACAGCGAACTGATGCGCCGCGCCCGCGCCGGCCAGCAGGACCCGGTCCTGCTGGTGGCCGAGAGCCAGACCGCCGGCCGGGGGCGGCTGGGGCGGCAGTGGCAAAGCGCCGCCGGCGACTCGCTCACCTTCTCGCTGGGCCTGCCGCTGGCGCCGGCGGACTGGTCCGGCCTGTCGCTGGCCGTGGGTGTCAGCGTGGCCGAGGGCCTGCACCCCGACCTGCACCTGAAGTGGCCCAACGACGTTTGGCTGGGCGATCGCAAGCTGGGCGGCATCCTGATCGAGACGGCGAGCTTCGGTGAGGCGGGCGCTGCCCGCTATGCCGTGATCGGCATCGGCCTGAACGTCGCTGCGCGTGCCGGCACCGGCCTGTCGACGCCCCCGGCGGCCCTGCGCGAACTGTGGCCCGACGCCGACGCCGGCACCGTCCTGGCGAAGGTCGCTCCGCGCCTCGTGCGCGACGTGCTGGCCTTCCAGGAAGCGGGCTTCGCTGCCTTCCGCGAGCGTTTCGCCGCCCGCGACCTGTTGCGTGGCCGCAGCGTGAGCCTCAGCGATGGCACCGCAGGTACGGCCCAGGGCGTCGATGGCGCCGGCAGCCTGCTGGTGCATACTGCGGCCGGCCTGCAGGCCATCAGCAGCTCCGAGGTGAGCGTCAGGCCTGTCGCCCCCTGATCTTTCCGCTCCATGCTGCGCCTCATCGTCCTGCTCCTGCTGCTGGCCAACGGCGCCTTCTACGCCTGGTCACACGGGCTGTTGCTCGCCTGGGGACTCGGGCCGACGCAGCAGGCGGAGCCACAGCGGCTGGAGCAGCAGGTGCGCCCGGAGGCCGTGCGGCTGCTTCGGCCCGAAGACGTGCGGCGGCTGGAGGTGGAGGTGGCGCAGGCGCCGCGGCCGCCCGAGTGCCTGAACACGCCGGCGCTGGACGAGGCCCAGCTCGCGCAGCTGCGGCCGCTGCTGGAGGGGTTCCCGGCCGGTTCGTGGAGCCTGCAGCCGGTGACCGAGGCGGCGCGCTGGATCATCTACATGGGCAAGTACGCGGGCGTGGAGCAGGTGGCGCGCAAGCGCGCCGAACTGCGGCAGCTGGGCGTGTCCTTCGAGGCGCCCGCCAATCCGGACCTGGAGCCCGGCTTGTCCCTGGGCGGCTTTCCCAGCGAGGGCGCCGCCGTCATGCAGCTGGACGCGCTGGCCGAGCGCGGCGTGCGCACAGCGCGCGTGGTGCTGGAGCGGCCTGAGCAGCGCGGCCAGCGCCTGCTGCTGCCGGCCGTGGACGACGCCCTGCGACCGCGCCTGCAAGAACTCACCCCCGTGCTGAGCACGAAGCCCCTGCGGCCCTGCCGCTGAACCACCGGAGACTGCCATGACCGTCAAGCTCTATTTCGCCCCCGGCGCCTGCTCCTTCGTCCCCCACGCGCTGCTGGAAGAAGCCGGCGCGCAGTTCGAGCCCGTGCTGGTCAAGCTGCATAAGGGCGAGCAGAACGAGCCGGCCTTCCGCGCGGTCAACCCGCGCGGGCAGGTGC
>DATAGN010000450.1:0-8730 GCA_036263715.1 Ramlibacter sp. | reverse complement strand
AGCTTGCGTTCGAGCTGGTGGAGCTCGGGGCAGGCATCGCCGCGCCAGTAGTTTTCGTAAACGAACACCAGCACTTCAAACATGAACCTCAATATAGGCGCGTGCACGCAGGCCACGCGAGCTTTTTTTGCGGGCTGTTGTTGGTGCGCGTCGTGCGCACTTCGCCTCAGGCCGAAGCGAGTCGCTGGAACAGGCCCCCGGGCAGGCGCGCCACCTGCCCCGCGAGTTCGAGTTCCAGCAGCTGCGCCTGCAGCAGCGGCGCGGGAATGCCGGTGCGCGCGATGAGCGCATCGAGGCCGATCGGCTCGTAGCCCATGCCCGCGAGCAGTGCGTGGCCTTCGCCTTCCGGTTCTTCGGCCGGCGCCGCAGGCGCTGCGGTGGGCAGCGTCAGGCGCAGGTCCTCCAGTACGTCCTGCGCGCTTTCCACCAGCTTGGCGCCTTGCCGCAGCAGCGCGTGGCAGCCGCGCGCATGCGGCGAGTGGATCGAGCCCGGGATCGCGAAGACTTCCTTGCCCTGCTCGCTGGCCAGGCGTGCGGTGATCAGCGAGCCCGATTGCAGGGCGGCCTCCACCACCAGCGTGCCCTGCCCGAGCCCGGCGATCACGCGGTTGCGCCGCGGAAAGTTCTGCGGCAGCGGCGGCGTGCCCAGCGGGTATTCGCTGACGATCATCCCGCGCTCGGCGATGCGGTGCGCGAGCTCCAGGTGCTGCTTCGGGTACACGCGGTCCAGGCCGGTGCCGACCACCGCGATGGTGGCCACCATGCCGGGCGGTGCGCCTTCCAGCGCGCCGTCGTGCGCGGCGCCGTCGACGCCCAGGGCCAGGCCGGAGACCACCGTCACGCGCGCCTGCGCGAACGCCTTCGCGAAGCGCCTGGCGTTCTGCAGGCCCTGGGGCGTGGGATTGCGGCTGCCCACGACGGACAGCGCGCGTTCGGGCGCTGCGGTGAGCATGCCCAGCCGGTACAGCATGAGGGGCGGGTCTTCGGTGGCGAGCAGCCCAGCGGGATAGTCGGGGTCGCCGAGGGTGAGCACCTGCCGGTGCTGCGGGTCCGCTTCCAGCCAGGCGAAGGTGGTGTCGACCAGCGCGGACAGCCCTTCAGGCTCGCGCTTGAGGCCCTCGGCTCGCCGCAGCGGCACGACCTGCGCGAGCGCGTCGATGTCCTGTTCGAAGATGGCCTGCGGCAGCCCGAAGGCCGCCAGCAGCTTGCGCGAGGAGCTGTCGCCGAGCTGGTCCGTGAGCGCGAGGCGCAGCCAGGCGGCCAGCTCGTCGCGCCGCATGCGTCAGCGCGGGTTGCCGATCCGGTCGCCGACCGACACGATCTCCGTGATCTCCAGGACCAGCGCGTACGACATGTTCTCGAAGGTGCGGAACACCATCAGCAGGCCGCTGCGTTCGTCCGGCAGCTTGATGCTGGCGCGTTCGGTCGGCTCCGAGCGGTCCTGCAGGGTGCGGCCTGCCCGGTAGATGGCCAGCACGTGGCCGGGCTCCATGCCCTGCTGGGTGCCGGCGTTGATCGCAACCACCTGGCTCTGGCCCACCAGCGTGACGGCGTCGCCATAGACGGAGACGATGCGGCCATCCACCGGCGACGTGGGCGCGTGCGGCACGTAGCTCGTGAGCAGGCGCTCCGGCTCGGCCAGCAGGCGGTCGCCGATCAGCATTTCTTCCTTGGCGCGCACGATGTCCACCGTGGCAGGCACGAGCGTCGAGACGTCGGCGCCCTTGGCGTTGCGCACCGGCTGCATGCCTTCGCTGCGCACGAGTTCGGCGCTGCCCAGGTACTTGGCCTCGTAGCCCAGCACGCGGCCGGTCACCGGGTCCTTCAGTGCCGTGGCATTGCGGAAGATGCGGAACGATTCCGTGCGCGTGGTGGTGGTCTCGACGAAGGGCGTGCCGGTGCGGCCGCGCACGTAGGCGCGGTCGCCGCGGGTGAGCATCACGCGGTTGTCCGCCGTGGCGACGATGCGCGGTGCGCGTTCGAGCAGCTCCGCGCGGTCGACGATGATGGCTTCGTTCAGGAAGGGCTCGATCACCTGCGGCGGCAGCGTCGGGATGGACAGGTCTGCGAGCGACGAGATGCGAACGCGCGGCGAGACGCGCACGGTCTCCGTCGGCTCAGAGCCCGGCGTCGCCTGGCCCATGCGCAGGCGGGCGCGGCCGTCGACCTTTTCGAGCACCAGGACCTGGCCCGGATAGATGCGGTGCGGGTTGCGCACCTGCTCCATGTTCATGCCCCACAGCTCGGGCCAGCGCCACGGGCTCCTGAGGAAAAGGCCGGCGATCGACCAGAGCGTGTCGCCGGACTTGACCGTGTGGCTGTCCGGCGCGTTCGGTGCGAGTTCGGAGAGCGGAACGCCCGTGCTGGCGACCTGCTGCGCGGTGGCGCGCTGCTGGGGCGTCACGGGGAGGTTCTGGGCCGATGCCGTGAGTGCGAACCCGCCTCCCACGACCAGCGCCGCGCAGGCGGCGATCGTGCGGGTTGCCAGGCCAAAAGCTGCCTTGGATGGAGCCATCTCGTTTTCGTCCGCTCTTGACAAGTTGCTGGCGATTCTGACCCCAAGTCCTTGATTGGGCAATGTTTATTGGTTTTGTAGCCGGCCGGCAACGGCAAAAGTGGCGAAAATAGCGACAACGCCCCCACCTCGCTCCCATGGCCCTGCTCCCCATCCTCACCTTCCCCGATCCGCGCCTGCACACCGTGGCCAAGCCGGTGCAGGCGGTGGACGCGCGCGTGCGCGCGCTGATCGCCGACATGCTCGAAACCATGTACGACGCCAACGGCATCGGCCTGGCCGCCACGCAGGTGGACGTGCACGAGCGCCTGGTGGTGATCGACGTGTCCGAGGAACGCAACCAGCCGCTGGTGCTGGTGAACCCGGAGATCACCTGGGCCAGCGACGACAAGCAGGTCGGCGACGAAGGCTGCCTGTCGGTGCCCGGCATCTACGACGGCGTGGAACGGTCCACCTGCATCAGGGTGCGCGCCCTCGACGCCGAAGGGCAGTCGCGCGAGATCGAGGCCGAGGGCATCCTGGCCGTCTGCATCCAGCACGAGATGGACCATCTCCTGGGCAAGGTCTTCGTCGAATACCTGTCGCCGCTCAAGCGCAACCGCATCAAGACCAAGATGCTCAAGGCCCGGCGCGACACCGAGCGCGTGTGAAGCGCAGGAAGGAACCCACCATGCGATCCTGGCCCCTCCTTGGCGCGCTGACGCTGCTGCTCGCGGCCTGCGCCCACCCGTGGAACGTCGCGGGCGTCGCCCCCGGCACGCCGCGCGACGAAGTGCTGGCCCGCGCCGGCCAGCCCACGGGTGTCGTGCCGCTGCCCGGTGGCGGCCAGCGCCTGCAGTACACGACCCAGCCCTTCGGGCAGCACGCCTTCATGGTGGACCTCGATGCGGCGGGCCGCGTGGTGCGCAGCCGGCAGGTGCTCAACGCACTGGACTTCCAGCGCATCGAGCCGGACCGCTGGACCCGCGCCGACGTGCTGCGCGAGTTCGGCCCGCCGGCCCTGGTGGACGGCGTCGCCAGCTTCCAGGGTTCGGTGATGACCTACCGCTGGCGCGATGCCGGTGGCGCGGACATGTTCTATTGGGTCTACGTCGATCCGCAAGGTGTCGTGCGGCGCGCCCATCCCGGCATGGAATTCCGCAACGATCGCGACGTCGTCCGGCGCTGATGCGGGTCGCCTTCGCCGGCACGCCCGACTTTGCGCGGGCCGCCCTCGAACGCCTGCACGCCGCGGGCTTCACCGTTCCCCTCGTGCTGACGCAGCCGGACCGCCCCGCGGGCCGCGGCATGAAGCTGCAGCCTTCGCCGGTGAAGCAGTTCGCGCTGGAGCACGGCTTCACGGTGGCGCAGCCGCGCAGCCTGCGGCTGGATGGCAAGTACCCGGACGAAGCCGCCGCTGCGCGCGAGGCCTTGCTGGCCGCGGGCGCCGACGCGATCGTCGTGGCCGCCTACGGCCTGATCCTGCCGCAGTGGGTGCTGGACCTGCCGCGCCTGGGCTGCCTGAACATCCATGCTTCCCTGCTGCCCCGCTGGCGCGGCGCCGCGCCGATCCACCGCGCCATCGAGGCCGGTGATGCCGAGACCGGCGTGACCATCATGCAGATGGACGCCGGCCTGGACACCGGCGACATGCTGCTGGAAGAACGCATCGCCATCGCACCCGACGACACCACGGCCACGCTGCACGACAGGCTGGCGGCGCTGGGCGGCCGCATGATCGTGGAGGCGCTGGAACTCGCGGCCTGCGGCGGCCTGCGTCCGGTCCGGCAACCGGAAGCCGGCGTGAGCTACGCCCACAAGATCGACAAGAGCGAGGCGGCGATCGCGTGGACGCAAGCGGCCGCGGTGATCGAGCGCCGCATCCGCGCCTTCGATCCTTTCCCGGGAGCGAGCGCGCAGGTGCGCGGGGAGACGGTGAAGATCTGGCGCGCGCGGGCGCTGCCGGGGCGTGGCAGCGTGGAGCCGGGCACGGTGGTCGCGATCGACGAGCACGGCATCGGCGTCGCCTGCGGCGAGGGCAGCCGGCTGGAGATCACCGAGCTGCAACGCCCGGGCGGCAAGCGCCTGCCCTTCGCCGATTTCCTGCGCGGCTTCCCGCTGGCGCCGGGCGACCGCTTCGACCGCTGATGTTCCTGCTGCCCGAGATCCACCGCCACCCGGCCTTTCGCGAAGGCATGCGCGCGAGTTCCGGTGTCGCCCCCGGCATCGCCGCCTGGGGGCTGATGACCGGCGTGGCGATGATCAAGTCCGGCATGAGCCTGGTCGAAACCGTGGCGATGACCTTGTTCGTCTATGCCGGGAGCTCGCAGCTCGCCGCCATTCCATTGATCGTCGCCGGCGCGCCTGCGTGGGTGGTCTGGGCCACCGCCTTTTGCGTCAACTTGCGCTTCGTCGTCTTCAGCCTGCACCTGCGCACGTACCTGATCGGCTTGCCGCGGTGGCGCCGCCTGACGCATGGCTTCCTGACCGCGGACATGAGCTACGCCCTGTTCACGCAGCGCCACCCGGAGCCGGCGCAGGATGCGCAGGAACTGCTGGCGCAGGAGGCCTACCTGGCGGGCAACTACTTCCTGACCTGGTGCGCCTGGGTCGGTGCCAGCCTGGTGGGCATCGCCGTGGGCAACCTGGTGCCGGCGCACTGGGGACTGGGTTTTGCCGGCGTGCTGTGCCTGGTCGGCATCGTCTGCTCGCTCGCGAACACGCCGATGCGCGTCTTCGCCGCGCTGGTGGCCGGCGCAGCCGCCGTCGCCACGTATGCCTTGCCGCTGAAGCTGAACGCGGTGGTGGCGATCGCCATCGCGGTGCTCGCCTGCCTGGCGGTGGAAAGCCGGATGCCCCACCTGGCGCGGGAGAAGGCAGCATGAAGGGCGCCACCGACGCCTGGACGCTGTTCATCATCTTCGGCATGACGGCGGTGACGCTGCTCACGCGCTGCTTCTTCTTCATCCTGGACCGGCCATGGTCCATGCCCGACTGGGCGCAGCGCGCCTTGCGCTATGCACCCGTGGCGGCACTGGCGGGCGTGGTGCTGCCGGAGGTCGTCATGAGCAACGGGCAGCTGGTGGGCACGTGGCAGGACGCGCGCCTGTTCGCGGCGGCGGTCGGCGCGGCGGTGTTCTTCTGGCGGCGCAGCGTGCTGGCGACGCTGCTGGTGGGGATGGCGGTGTATTTGCCGCTGCATCTGGGGTTGGGGTGGTAGGCAACTTCGGGGTTCGGCTGCGCGCTCACCACCGACCTACGGAATGTTGGGGTGCCCTGCGGGCAACCCAACCTACCGGGTACCGGATGCGCTGTAGGTCGGGGTGAGCGCGCAGCCGAACCCCGACACCCCCCGCCTCCCTAGAATCGTCCCTTTCCCTCCAACGACTTCCTGTCATGAACGTCCTGCGCTTTTCCGACCTGTGCGACGAGGGCCGTGCCCGCGGCCGCCGCGTGTTCATCCGTGCCGACCTCAACGTGCCGCAGGACGACGCCGGCAACATCACCGAGGACACGCGCATCCGCGCTTCGGTGCCCTGCATCCAGATGGCACTCAACGGCGGCGCGGCGGTGATGGTCACCTCGCACCTGGGGCGTCCGACCGAAGGCGATTTCCAGCCGGCGGACTCGCTCGCGCCCGTGGCCAAGCGCCTGGCCGAACTGCTCGGACGGCCCGTGCCTCTGAAGCAGGACTGGGTAGGCGGCGTGGACGTGCAGCCGGGCGAAGTGGTGCTGCTGGAGAACTGCCGCGTCAACAAGGGCGAGAAGAAGAACAGCCCGGAACTGGCGCAGAAAATGGCGGCGCTGTGCGACATCTACGTGAACGACGCCTTCGGCACCGCGCACCGGGCCGAAGCCACGACCTACGGCATCGCGCAGTACGCGCCGGTCGCATCGGCCGGCCCGCTGCTGGCCGCCGAAATCGACGCCATCACCAAGGCCCTGGCGCAGCCGAAGCGCCCGCTGGTGGCCATCGTCGCCGGCTCCAAGGTGTCCACCAAGCTGACCATCCTGCAGTCGCTGGCGAGGAACGTGGACCAGCTGATCGTGGGCGGCGGCATCGCCAATACCTTCCTGCTGGCCGCGGGCCTGCCGATCGGCAAGTCGCTGGCCGAGGCGGATCTCGTGAACGAAGCCAAGGCCGTGATCGCGGCCATGAAGGCGCGCGGCGCGGACGTGCCGATCCCGACCGACGTGGTGGTGGCCAAGACTTTCGCGGCGGATGCGACCGCGACGGTGAAGAAGGCGCAGGACGTCGCTGGCGACGACCTGATCCTCGACATCGGCCCGGAGACCTCCGCCAGGCTGGCCGCGCAGCTGATGGCGGCCGGCACGATCGTGTGGAACGGACCGGTCGGGGTGTTCGAGTTCGACGCCTTCGCCAAGGGCACGGAAGCGATCGCGCGGGCGATCGCGCAGTCCAGCGCCTTCAGCATTGCGGGCGGCGGCGACACGCTGGCGGCGATCGCGAAGTACGGGATCGAGAAGGACGTCGGCTACATCTCCACGGGCGGCGGGGCCTTCCTGGAAGTGCTGGAGGGCAAGACGCTGCCGGCCTTCGAGATCCTGGAGAAGCGGGCGCAGGGCTGATTTTTTCTTCTCCCTCTCCCGCAAGCGGGAGAGGGAGTGTCGTTCCTCCTTCCATGCAAGAATCAGGAACCCCAGTCACCGGAGCTCTTCGCCCATGGCCGTTCGCCGCGCTACCAAGATCGTCGCCACGCTCGGCCCTGCTTCCAGCGATCCGGCCGTCCTCGAGAAGATGATCGCCGCCGGCGTGAACGTGGTGCGACTGAACTTCAGCCATGGCACCTCGCAGGACCACATCGCCCGCGCGAACCAGGTGCGCGAAGCCGGGGCGGCCGCAGGCCGCGAGGTCGCGATCATGGCGGACCTGCAGGGCCCCAAGATCCGCGTCGGCAAGTTCGCCGAAGGCAAGGTGCAACTGGAAGCTGGCCAGAAGTTCGTGCTGGATGCGAGCCGCACCGAGCCGGGCGACATCGATGCCGTTGGGCTCGACTACAAGGAGCTGCCGCGCGACGTGCGCCCGGGCGACACGCTGCTGCTCAACGACGGCCTCATCGTCCTGGGGGTGGAGAGCGTCAAGGGTGACCAGATCCGCACGACGGTGAAGCTCGGCGGCGTGCTGTCCAATAACAAGGGCATCAACAAGCAGGGCGGCGGACTCACCGCGCCGGCGCTCACTGCCAAGGACATGGAGGACATCCGCACGGCGATGAGCTTCCAGGCCGACTACGTGGCGGTGAGCTTCCCGAAGACCGCGACCGACATGGAGATGGCCCGCCAGCTGTGCAACGTCGCCGCCGCCGAATTCCGCCACAAGCCGGCGCTGATCGCGAAGATCGAGCGCGCCGAGGCCATCCCCAACCTCGAACAGATCCTGAAGGCCAGCGACGGCATCATGGTCGCGCGCGGAGACCTGGCGGTGGAAGTCGGCAATGCGGCGGTGCCGGCGCTGCAGAAACGCATGATCCGCATGGCCCGCGAGCACGACAAGATCGTGATCACCGCCACGCAGATGATGGAGTCCATGATCTCGGCGCCGGTGCCCACGCGCGCCGAAGTGAGCGACGTCGCCAACGCGGTGCTCGACGGCACCGACGCGGTGATGACCAGCGCGGAGACCGCCACCGGCAAGTACCCGGTCGAGGTGGTCCAGCAGATGGCGGCGATCTGCGCCGAGGCGGAGATGGCGGAGGACGTCCGCCTGGACGCGGACTTCACCGGCATGGCCTTCTCGCGCATCGACCAGTCCATCGCGATGGGCGCTCTGTTCACGGCCTACCACCTCGGCTGCAAGGCGATCGTCGCGCTCACGGACTCCGGCTCCACCGCCCTGTGGATGAGCCGCCATCGCATCCACATCCCGATCTATGCGCTCACGCCCAAGCTGGTGACGCAGCGCCGCATGGCCCTCTACCGCAACGTGTGGCCGCTGCTGATGGACCAGAACATCGACCGCGACACGGCGCTGGCCGAAGCGGAGGCGCACCTGAAGAAGCGCGGCATCCTGTCCACCGGGGACATCTATGCCATCACCTGCGGCGAACCCATGGGCGCACCGGGCGGCACGAACATGCTGAAGATCGTCCGCGCGGAGTAGAAGTGAAGTGCCTCGTCGAGAGGTGAACGCAAAGGGCGCAGAGGTTACGCAGAGGACGCAGAGAAGACCTGAAGAGGGTTTTTTCTGGGTCCTCTGCGTACTTTTGCGTCCTCTG
>DATAGN010000449.1:0-1659 GCA_036263715.1 Ramlibacter sp. | reverse complement strand
GAATTGTAGGGATGGAGCTCCGTCAACGGGCTTTGCGGGCGCTCTGCGCCGCTGAGCCGCGCGAGAAGGTAGCGCTCGCAACGTCGCTCTTCGAGCAAGCCGGGCAGTGCGGCCTTTCGGCCGCTGCCCCCGTCGCCGGACAGCCCCTGCCGGGCCGGCCGGCCTTGCCGCGCCTGGTTCATCCGGCCCGCGTGCCGCGCCGCTCGCCTGCCAGGCCCGAGGGCCTTGCCGCCCTGCTGCACGCCATCGCCCACATCGAATTCAACGCGATCAACCTCGCGCTCGACGCCGTCTGGCGCTTCGAAGGCATGCCGGACGAATTCCACCAGGACTGGCTGCGCGTCGCGGCCGAAGAGTCGTACCACTTCACGCTGCTCACGGACCACCTCCAGTCGCTCGGCCATGCCTATGGCGACTTCGACGCGCACGACGGCCTGTGGGCGATGTGCGAGAAGACCGCCGGCGATGTCGTCGCCCGCATGGCGCTCGTGCCGCGCACGCTGGAGGCTCGCGGGCTGGATGCCACCCCGCTGATCCAGCAGAAGCTGCGGCAGGTGGGCACGCCGGCGGCGCTGCGCGCCGTGGAGATCCTCGACATCATCCTGCGCGACGAGGTAGGTCACGTCGCGATCGGCAACCATTGGTACCGATGGCTCTGCGAGCGCGAGCAGCTGGACCCGGTGGCGCACTATGGCGTGCTGGTCGAGCGCTACGCCGCGCCGCGCCTGCACCCGCCGTTCAATGCCGAAGCGCGCAGGCGTGCCGGATTCTCGGACGAAGAACTGGCCTGGCTGCTGCGGTAGCGGTCACGCGGTGAGGGTGCGCAGGATGTCCGCGTACCAGGCCGAATTCAGCCCCAGGGACTCGTCGACGCCCTCCTCGCGCGTGCGCATGTCCAGCCGCGCCGAGTGGATGCCGAGCAGCTTCCACGGCAGCGCCGGGTCGCCCTTGGGATCCTGCAGCACCACGGGCGCGCCGCTGGCGCCGCGGTGCATGCGCGCATCGGTGAGAAAGAAGCCCTGCCCCTGGAAGCGGACGCCGAAAGCGGATGCGACCGCCGCATGGCGCGCGACCGGCAGGTTGTGCAGCGTGTCGTAGAAGCCCAGGGGGAAGCCGACCACCAGCAGCGGCGTGCCGATGCCGATGTCCTCCAGCGGACCTTGCAGGTGCGCCATCGTGAACGGCCGCAGCACCGCGTCCTTGGGGAGGGAAGCGCGGTCGACTTCCAGTACGGCGACGTCGATGTCGCCGCCGGAGTCCTCCGCCTGGCGCCAGACGCTGGTTGCGTTGCGGTACAGCGGCACGCCCAGCTTGGTCGAGCGCGTCATGTCCACGGGATCGGTGTGCAGCGTGATCTCGACCCGGTCCGGGTGGTGGCCGCTCGGCGAGTTGACCAGCACGTGGCGGCTGGTCACGAGGAAGAGGCGTTCGTCGCGCTCGAAGAAGAAGCCGGAAGCGGCCGTCAGCACACTCGGGCCGGAGAAGGTGGAGATGCGCGCAACCGCGAGCAGCAGGGACTCGATCATGGACCCGGTGCAGCCCCGTCAGCTCGCTGCAGCAGCCACCGGCACGTAGCGCCGGCCCATTCCGATCGTGCGCAGGGCGCGCGCGAGATCTGTGCCCATCTGCGCGGCTTCGAGGTAGCCGCCGGCGCCGCGC
>DATAGN010000448.1:0-11749 GCA_036263715.1 Ramlibacter sp. | reverse complement strand
CAGAGGACGCAAAAGTACGCAGAGGCCGCAGAAGGAACCAAAAAAGGTTTTCTCTGCGTCCTCTGCGTAACCTCTGCGCACTCTGCGTTCACCTCTCGAAACGGCACGTCCCCGGCGGCTCCGGCGGCCTGAGCCGCCCCTCATCTAAAATGCCGGGTTTCCCCTGATCTCCCCCGGAGCCCCTCCCCCGATGGCCAACGAATCCCTGATGGCGAACGCGATCCGCGCGCTCGCCATGGACGCCGTGCAACAAGCGAACTCGGGCCACCCGGGCGCGCCCATGGGCATGGCCGACATGGCCGTGGCCCTGTGGCACCGCCACCTGCGGCACAACCCGAAGAACCCGCACTGGAGCGACCGCGACCGCTTCGTGCTGTCCAACGGCCACGCGTCGATGCTCATTTACGCGCTGCTGCACCTGACCGGCTACGAGCTGCCGGCCGGCGAGCTCAAAGGCTTCCGCCAGCTGCACAGCAAGACGCCCGGCCACCCGGAAGTCGACATCACCCCCGGCGTTGAGACCACCACCGGCCCGCTCGGCCAGGGCCTGACCAACGCCGTGGGCATGGCGCTCGCCGAGAAGCTGCTGGCGGCGGAATTCAACCGCGAAGGCCACGCGATCGTCGACCACCACACCTACGTGTTCGCCGGCGACGGCTGCCTGATGGAAGGCATCAGCCACGAAGCGTGTGCGCTGGCCGGCGCCTGGAAGCTGAACAAGCTGGTCGCGCTCTACGACGACAACGGCATCTCCATCGACGGCCAGGTCGCGCCGTGGTTCATCGACGACACGCCCGCGCGCTTCCGCGCGTACGGCTGGAACGTGATCGGCCCCATCGACGGCCACGACGTCGAAGCGGTCGACCGCGCCATCGCGGACGCGCGCCACAGCGCCGAGAAGCCGACGCTGATCGTCTGCAAGACGCACATCGGCAAGGGCTCCCCGAACCGCGCCAACACCGCCAAGGCGCACGGCGAGCCGCTCGGCGCCGACGAGATCAAGCTCACGCGCACCGCGCTGGGCTGGGAGCACGAGCCGTTCGAGCTGCCGCAGGGCGTCTATGACGAGTGGGACGCGCGCGCCAAGGGCGACGAGCTCGAGTCGCAATGGCAAAAGCGCTTCGATGCGTATGCCGCCGAGCATCCTGAGCTGGCGGCCGAGTACCTGCGCCGCATGCGCGGAGACCTGCCGAAGAATTTCGTCCAGGTCGCGGTCGACGCGGTCGTGGCCGCCCACGCCAAGGCGGAGACCGTCGCCTCCCGCAAGGCCTCGCAGATCGCGCTGGAGGCCTTCACCGCTGGCCTGCCCGAGCTGCTGGGCGGCTCCGCCGACCTGACCGGTTCAAACCTGACCAACACCAAGAGCACGCCGCCGCTGCGCTTCGACCAGTCGGGCGAGGTCGTGCGCACCGAAGGAAACTTCGGCCGCCACATCAACTACGGCGTGCGCGAATTCGGCATGGCCGCGATCATGAACGGCGTGGCGCTGCATGGCGGCTACATCCCCTACGGCGGCACCTTCCTGACCTTCAGCGACTACAGCCGCAACGCCATCCGCATGGCGGCGCTGATGAAGCGGCGCGTGATCCACGTGTTCACGCACGACTCCATCGGCCTGGGCGAGGACGGGCCGACGCACCAGTCGATCGAACACGCGGCCAGCCTGCGCCTGATCCCGGGCCTTGACGTCTGGCGTCCCGGCGACACGGCCGAAACGAGCGTCGCGTGGACCGTGGCGCTGCAGAACGCGAACCGGCCGACCGCCCTGCTGCTGTCCCGGCAGAACATCGCGTATGCGCCCAAGGCGGGCCTGGACGAGATCAGCCGCGGCGCGTACGTGCTGGCCGACGACGAAGACGCCGAGGCGGTCATCATCGCCACCGGTTCCGAAGTCCAGCTGGCGCTGAAGGCGCGCGAACAGCTGGCGGCCGAGGGCATCGCGGTGCGCGTGGTCTCCATGCCGAGCACGACCACCTTCGACCGCCAGGACCGCGAGTACAAGCAGGCGGTGCTGCCGGCCGACATCCCGCGCATCGCGGTGGAAGCCGGCGTGACGGACTTCTGGTGGAAGTACGGTTGTGCTGCCGTGGTCGGCATCGACACGTTCGGCGAGTCGGCACCTGCTAATGTGCTGTTCAAGCACTTCGGCTTCACGCCGGAAAACGTTGCCGACACGGTGCGGGCGGTCCTGCAGCAGCAGTAATGGTTTCAATCCAAAGGAGCAGTGGTATGGCAATCAAGGTAGGCATCAACGGATTCGGCCGCATCGGCCGCAACGTCCTGCGCTCGGCGGTGCAGAACTTCCCCGATATCGAGATCGTCGGCATCAACGACCTGCTGGAGCCGGACTACCTGGCCTACATGCTGCAGTACGACTCGGTGCACGGCCGCTTCAAGGGCGAGATCGCGGTCGACGGCAACACGTTGATCGTCAACGGCAAGAAGATCCGCCTGACGCAGGAAAAGGACCCCGCCAACCTGAAGTGGGGCGAGATCGGCGCCGACGTGGTGATCGAGTCGACCGGCATCTTCCTGTCCAAGGATGGCGCGCACAAGCACCTGCAGGCGGGCGCGAAGAAGGTGATCATGTCGGCCCCGTCCAAGGACGACACGCCCATGTTCGTCTTCGGCGTGAACCACACCAAGTACAAGGGCGAGGACATCATCTCCAACGCCTCGTGCACCACCAACTGCCTGGCGCCGATCGCCAAGGTGATGAACGACAAGTGGGGCATCAAGCGCGGCCTGATGACCACCGTGCACGCCGCGACCGCGACGCAGAAGACCGTGGACGGCCCGTCCAACAAGGACTGGCGCGGCGGCCGCGGCATCCTGGAGAACATCATCCCCTCCTCCACCGGCGCGGCCAAGGCGGTGGGCGTGGTGATCCCCGAGTTGAACAAGAAGCTCACCGGCATGTCCTTCCGCGTGCCGACCTCCGACGTGTCGGTGGTCGACCTGACGGTGGAACTGGAGAAGCCGGCGACCTATGCCGAGATCTGCGCCGAGATGAAGTCGCAGAGCGAAGGTGCGCTCAAGGGCATCCTGGGCTACACCGAAGACAAGGTCGTGGCGACGGACTTCATCGGCGACACGCGCACCTCGATCTTCGACGCCGACGCCGGCATCGCGCTGGACGGCACGTTCGTCAAGCTGGTGAGCTGGTACGACAACGAGTGGGGCTACTCGAACAAGTGCCTGGAGATGGTTCGCGTCGTCGCGAAGTGATCTCCCGTAGGTTGGGTTCGCGCAGCGACCCCAACACGAAAAAAAGCGCCCCGCGGGGCGCTTTTTCCATTCGGAAGCCCGGGTCCCCGCCTGCGCGGGGACGACGGGGTGGGCGGATCAGCTCTCCGCCCGGATGTTCCGCATCAGGATGATGCCGCCGAAGGTCTTGATGTCGCCGCGCATGCGGATCTTCAGGCCTTCCGCCGTCGAGGGGCTGGGCTGCCAGCCCACGCCGATGAGGCGCTGGCGCGTCTCGTCCGACTTGACCACGTCGATCACCGCGGCGGCCATCTTCTCGCGCACGGCCGGCGGCAGCGAGGCCGGGCCGGCGAGCGCCGTCCACAGTTCGACGTCGGCGCCCATCACGCCCACTTCGCGCAGCGTCGGCAGTTCGCTGGCCAGCACGCTGCGGCGCTCGGCCGAGATGCCGACCGCCTTGAGCTTGCCCGCCTTGACCTGTTGCAGCGCCAGGCCGGGAGGCAGCAGCGCGGCCTGCAGCGTGCCGCCGATCATGGCGGTGATGATCTGCGGGTTCCCCTGGTAGGGCACGTGCATGGCGTCAAAGCCGGCGCGGCTCTTGATCAGCTCCATGCCCAGGTGGCCCGGCGTGCCGGTGCCGGGCGAGCCGTAGCTCGCCTTGGCGCCCTGGTTGCGCAGCCACGTCAGCAGCTCCTGCGGCGTGTTGCCCGGCGCGTTGGCGCTGACCACCAGCACCATCGGCGTGGTGCCGATCAGGGCGACGGGGGCGAGGTCCTTCTCGGGGTCGTAGCCGATCGCCGGGTTCAGCATCTTGGCGATGGTGAGCTGGCTGTTGTTCATCACGCCGAAGGTGTGCATGTCGGTGGCCTTGGCGACCTGGTCACCGGCGATGGTGCCGGCGGCGCCGGCCTTGTTCTCCACCGTCACCGGCTGGCCGAGCACCCTGGACAGCTGCTCCGAGATGGCGCGGGCCGACAGGTCCTGCACGGAGCCGGGCGGGAAGCCGATCAACAGGCGCACGGGCTTGGTCGGCCAGGGGGCCGTGACGCCGGCAGGGGTGGTGGCGGGCTTGCGCGGGCTGGCCGTGGCCGGCGCGGTGGACTGGGCAAAGGCGCTGGAGCACGCGGCCACCAGCAGCAGGGTGCGCAGGTGGCGGGCCTTCGCGAGCGAGACTTTCATCGGATCCTCTTCGTACAGCAAACGGAAAGACTTCGACTTCTAACAGCCGAGCTGCCGTGGGCCCAATAAGGAAAATCCGTAACGAATCGCCTCCCCGAGTGGAAGGCACGGGCGCGGCAACAACTTGTTTCCTTGTTGTTGCCGCGAGGTGACGTCAGGTCGCCGCGGCCTGCGCCTGGGGCCGCTCTTCGCGTCCGTCCGGATAGCGGGCGAAGCGCACGGGTTCCGGGCCATGCACGGGCGCCGCGTCGCCGAACCGCCAGCCGCCGAACTGCGTGCGGCGGTAGTCCTGCATCGCCTGCATGATCTCCTGCTGCGTGTTCATCACGAAGGGCCCGTACTGCGCCACCGGCTCGCCGATGGGGCGTCCTTGCAGCAGCAGGAACTCGCACACGCTGTCGCCGGCGAGGATGCCCACGTCGACGTTGGCATCGAGCGCGATGGCTGCGGGGCCCTGCACCGGCTGGCCACCCACGTTGGCCGCGCCGCCCTTGAAGAAGTACAGCGTGCGCTGCGTGCCGACCAGCGTCGCCGGCGGCAGCTGGAAACCGGCACCGGGTTCCATGCGCAGCGTCCAGATCGCCACGTCGGCCTCGGCCTGCGCGGCCCACGAGTCCGGCGGGGGCGCCAGGGGCGCGACGTCGCCGAAGCGGCCGGCGATCACCGCGACTTCGGTCTTGCCGCCCTGGGCGTCCTGCAGCACGCGGCGCGGCACCTGCTCGTTCCAGAGCATCGTGAAGTGCGGCTGCGCCATCTTGCTGCGCTTCGGCAGGTTCAGCCAGATCTGGCACAGCTCCAGCGGGTTGTCCGCCTCGGTCTCCAGCAGCGGGAACATCTCGGAGTGCACGATGCCGCGGCCCGCGGTGACCCATTGCACGTCGCCGCCGCCGAAGCGCGCCGTGGCGCCGAGCGAGTCGCTGTGGTCGATGAGGCCCTTGCGCACGATGGTCACCGTCTCGAAGCCGCGGTGCGGGTGCGCGGGAAAGCCAGGCACCGAGTCGCCGTGGTACATGCTCCAGCCGTCCTTGCGGCTGAAGTCCTGCCCGATGTCGCGGCCGGCGAGCGACACGTCGGGCCCCATCTTCCCGTTGCCGCGCGGGTACGGGTCGTCGTGGTACGCGCAAAAGAGGAACGGATCCGCGGTGACCCACGGGAATCCGAGGGGCTGGATGGAGAGGATGGGGGAGGTGCCGGTGGTCATGAGACCTCCTAGGTGCGGGCGGGGGCGAGAATTACAACGCAAAGGACGCAGAGGTTACGCAGAGTGCGCAGAGAAGACAAAAAGACGGTTTTCTCTGCGTCCTCTGCGTAACCTCTGCGCACTCTGCGTTCACCGGCCGCGGCGCACCAACCACCTCAGTGGTGATGCCCATGCTCGCCGTGCACATGCCCATGCGCGATTTCCTCGCCGGTCGCCGCGCGCACGCCCGTGACCTTCAGGACGAACTTCAGCGTCTTGCCCGCCAGCGGGTGGTTGCCGTCCAGGTGCACCTCGGCGCCCTTGATCTTCATGACGTGGAAGACATGCGGCGTGCCGTCGTCGGTGCGGCCTTCGAGCTGGCCGCCCACCTTCACGCCCGGCGGGAACTCGCTCTTCGGGATCACGCGCAGCAGCGCCTCGTCGCGCTGGCCGAAGGCGTCCTCGGGCTGCAGCGTGAGCGTGCACTCGTAGCCCGCCTCCTGGCCGTCCAGCGCCTCCTCGATCCTGGGCAGCGTGTTGTTGTAGCCGCCGTGCAGGTAGACCATCGGCTCCTTGCTTTCCTCGATCAAGCGGCCGGTCGGCTCGGCGACCTTGTAGCGCAGGGTGACGACGGTGTCTTTCGCGATTTTCATGGCCGCGATTGTGCCGCCTTGCCCGCCGCCGCGCTGGCGCCGGCCGGGCCCGGCAGCACCCGGAACAGCAGGGCACCGACGGCGAGCAGCGCACCGATGGCGGCCATGACGGCGGCATAAGGCTCCACCTGCGTGGCCGTCGCTGCCGACGCGATGCCGCCGGTGAGCCACTGCATGATCGCCACGCCCAGGAACATGGCCATGGTGAACACCGCCATCGCCCGGCCGGTCATGCGGGCGGGGTAGGCCGAGCGCACGTCGGCGTACTGCAGCGTGCCGAAGCCCGAGAGCAGGCTGATGGCGAGCGCCAGGCCCACGTCGATGGGGGCGGAGGAATGCAGGGCCATGCCGAAGAACAGCAGCGCGGTCAGCAGCGCGCAGCCGACGATCCAGGCGCGCCGGCTGCGCTCGCCGGGATCGAGGCGGCCGAACAGCGGCGCCCCGACCATGCCGAGCACGGAGATCGCGATCGCGACGTTGCCCGTCTGCACCAGGCTGAAGCCATGCCGCTCGATCAGCAGCGGCCCCATCCACAAGCCGCGCAGCGACATGAAGGCGGCGTAGCTGAAGATCGCCAGGCCCACGATGCCCCAGGTGTGCGACAGCCGGAACAGCTCGCCATAGCCGCGCAGCGCGCCCAGCACGTCCAGCGGCTGGTGGCCGCTCTCCTGGCCGTCATCGCGCACGAGCACGAC
Source organism: Ramlibacter sp. (assembly GCA_036263715.1). Lineage (GTDB taxonomy): Bacteria > Pseudomonadota > Gammaproteobacteria > Burkholderiales > Burkholderiaceae_C > Ramlibacter. Next base: position 4,835 of record DATAGN010000448.1, on the reverse strand, counting down.
GATCGCCAGCCACGCGAGCACTGCGCACGCCGCCAACGCGAGGAAGCCCGCGCGCCAGGACGCTCCTTCGATGATCCAGGCCAGCGGCGTGCCCGTGAGCAGCAGGCCCACCGAGCCGATGCCCAGCGCCGCGCCGTTGACCGCCGCAAACCGTTCGGGCGCGAAGCGGCGCGCGATGAACACGGTGCAGACCAGGAAGGCCGGCGCGCAGCCGATGCCGGTGAGCACCTGGCCGAAGATCAGCACCGGGTAGTTGGTCGCGAAGGCGGTCACCAGCGCGCCGAGGATGGCCAGCGGGAACACGGCGACGATCGTGCGCCGCGGCCCGAACACGTCGATGCCCATGCCCATGAACAGCTGCAGGGCGGCGAAGGAGAAGTGGAAGGCGGCGGCGAACAGTCCCAGCTGCTGCGGGGTGAGGCCGAACTCGGCCTGCAGCGGCGGCGCCATGAGCGCGGCGACGGTGCGGAAGGCCTGGCTGAGGGCGAAGCCGGTGATGAGGACCAGCAGCATCAGCCAGGCGCTGCGGGGGGAGGAGGTGAGAGGCACAGCCCCGATTCTCGCGGACCGTTGCGCGCCAGGATCTGGACGCCTTCGATCCCCGCTGCGTGGGGATGACTGTCAAAGCTGCACTTGCGCTTCCCCGATCCCCTCGAACACCACCTTCACCAAGTCGCCCTTCTTCGCCTCCAGCAAGCCGCACCACGTGCCCGTGGTGACGACAGTCCCCTTCGGCACGGTCTCGCCCTTGCGCGTCGCATGCCGCAGCCAGGTGGGCAGCAGCCAGGCCGGATCCTGCAGGGAATGCGTGCCGCGGAAGGCCTGCGGCGGCTGATTCCCACTGGTGACGACGCAGGTCTGCTGCTCCCAGTCGCGCGAGGCGAAAGGCTTCCATGCACCCAGCACGAGGGCGCCATGCGACTGCAGGTCGGCCAGCTTGAGCAGGTTGCCGGCACTGCGCGCCTGCTGCCAGCGCGAGTCGACGATCTCGATGGACACCGTCATGCCGTCCAGCCACTGCGGCGCCGCGGCGGGATTGAAGGCCTGCGCGTCGGCGGGCGTGACCTCGCGGCCCAGGCGCAGGGCTACCTCCGCTTCGATCAGCCGCAGGTTGAAGTCCGTGTTGCGCGCGTCAGCGGGGCTCGCCATCACGTTGTGCGGCGGCAGCGGCGCGTGCGTCAGCACCGTGGCCCGCGAGGGGCCGCCCGACTTCCAGTGGCCCGGAAAACCGCTCGAGAACCAGCCCGCCTCCTGCGCCACCTGGTCCTGCACGGCGTAAGCATCTTCGGCGCGCTCGAGCAGCGGCTCGAGGGCCGCCGCATCGGCAGGACTGCGTGCCCGGTGCGCCTGCACGAGGGCTTGCGCAACGGTTTGCACCGGATCGGGCATCAATGTCTCCTGGAAAGTGAACCGCGCGATCCTACTTCTGCGCAGCCTTCTCGCGGTTGGCGTGCAGCCGCGTGTCCACCAGGTCGACGATGCGGTCGATCACCGGATGGCGCAGTCCGAGCTGGCGCGCCACCAGCTGCACCAGCTTGTCGGCCCGTTCGATGTTGGGCACGCCGTTCGACAGCGCGCGGGCCGCCGACGCCGGACGCGTGAGGCTCTGGGCGGCAGCCGCGTACTTCTCGAACGGCACCAGGTCCTCGTCGCGTGCGCCCAGGCGCAGGCAAACGTCGTAGACGAAGTCGTACACCGAGCGCGACTCGGCGATGTCCGTGTGCACCGCTTCCTGCGCGGTGCGCATGCCGTCCGCGGTGATGCAGCGGTAGTTGCCGGCCAGCAGCATGGACCACTTGGCCAGCGGCACGAAGATGGAGTCGGACACGCGCAGCTTCACCGGCAGCTCGATGGGACCTTCCGGCGCGGGGAAGCGCACGGCGTCGACGTCCGCCTCCAGCTGGCGCAGCAGCTCGTTGTACCTGGGCGCGTCGAAGCGCGCGACCTTGAAGTTGGTGGGCAGCGTGACCTGCAGCACGTTCACCTTCTCCTCGGGCGGGCGGATCGCCTGCGGGTCGGGGCTGCACAGCGTCAGCAGGCCGGGCTCGAAGGCGTCCCACACGCTGGCGTCGGTGAAGGCGGGCTTCAGGGCATCGGTGTCGAGGCCGGGAATGCGCTTCAGATAGGGAAGCGGCGGCATGTTCATGATCGACATGCAGGGCACGCGCGACTTGCCGACTGCGGCCAGCAGCTCGCGCACGCCGGGCGAGCGGTACTGCGGCTCCTGCATGGCCAGGCCGACCAGGTCGTAGTCCTTCGGGTTCACGTCGCCCGTGCCGCCGGCGGACACGGTGCCGGGCAGCTTGCGCGAATCGATCTCCACCTGCTCCTTGCGCCCGCGCACGGGCATGCGCACGCGGAAGCCCTCCGCGTTGATCAGGTCGGCCTCGGCCGGCAGGCAGACGAGCTTGACCTCGTGCCCCGCGAACAGCAGCTTGGAGGCGAGGAGGGAGCCGTAAGAGGCGCCCAGGATCAGGATCTTGGCCATTGCTTGGTCTCCTTCGATGGTCTTGTCACATGCGGGACTCGGCCCGGCCGCAGGGTACGCCCGGGCGGCCGGGACGCCAAGGTGAAACGGTTTTGCCCAAAACCGATGGAGTCGCACCGGAAATAAAGCACGCCGGCAACCGGCCGTAGCAATCGCGGTTGCGGAATTTACGGCGGGTTTACCGCAACAGTTCACGCTTGCGCGTTGAGGGACCATCCGTCCGTCACCCAGCGAGTGCTGCCATGAAACCACTTGACTCCGTTCGCGCCCTGCGGGCACTGCCCTGGCTCGCGGCGCTGCTCCTCACCTGGATCGCGGCGTCCGCCTTCGCGCAGGACGCCGCCGTGGACCCGCCGGGCCGGGTGGCGCACCTGAGCGTGCGCGAGGGCGGGGTGGTCTTCGCGCCGCAGGGCGAGAACGAATGGGTCGAGCTGCCGCGCAACCGGCCGCTCACCTCGGGCGACCGCGTGTGGACCGACAAGGGCGCGCGCGCCGAACTGCAGCTGGGCGCAGCGACGGTGCACGTGGACGGCCACAGCCACCTGGGCCTGGGCGAGCTCGACGACCGCGCGGCGCACTTCGTGCTGCAGCAGGGTGCCGTGAACGCGCGGGTGCGCGAGCTGACCGAGGGCGAGAACTTCGAGATCGGCACGCCCAACGTCGCCCTGCGCGCGCTGCAGCCCGGCGACTACCGCATCGACGTGAACGCGGCGACCGGCGAGACGCACGTGACGGTCGTCAGCGGCATGGCGCAGGTGTTCGGCGAAGGTGGCGATTCGGTGCATCTCGGGGCCGGCCAGCAGGCCGTGTTCGCGGGGCGTTTCCTCGCTCAGTCGCGCACCGGCAGCTTCCGCCAGGACGCTTTCGGCCAGTGGGCCGCCGAGCGCAACCGGCTGGAGGATCAGTCGATCGCCGCGCGCCACGTGCCCCGGGGCGTGGTCGGTTATGCCGAACTGGACCGCCATGGCCAGTGGGCCCAGGACCCGCAGCACGGCGCGGTCTGGTACCCGCAGGTGACCGTGCAGGACTGGGCGCCCTATCGCCACGGGCACTGGTCGTGGATCTCGCCCTGGGGCTGGACCTGGATCGACGATGCGCCCTGGGGCTTCGCGCCCTTCCACTACGGCCGCTGGACCACGATCGGCGATCGCTGGGCGTGGGTGCCCGGGCGCATGGCTGCCCGTCCCGTGTATTCGCCGGCGATGGTGGTGTTCCTGGGCGGCGGCAACGGCATGCAGTTCTCCATCGGCAGCGGTCCTGCGGTCGGCTGGTATCCGCTGGCCCCCGGCGAAGCCTGGTATCCGGTGTACCGCGCGAGCCCGCGCTACCTGGGCTTCGCCAACTTCAACATCAATCTCGCCGCGCATCCGCGGCATGCGAGCAACCATTACTGGCGGCAACGCCCCGCGGGCATCACGGCGGTCGGCGTGGACGACTTCCGCCGTGGGCGGCCGGTGGTTCGCCACTGGCAGTCGGTGCAGCCGCAGCTGGTGGGGCAGGCGCAGGTGGGCGTGGTGCCGGGACGCCCGGAACGCCATCGCGGCCAGGAGCCGCAAGCCGCGCCGCGCGTGCACGCGGCGCCGCCCGCGGTGCGCGAGCAATGGCGCGCGCAGCACGAACAGCACCGGCTGCAGCGGGATGCCGAGCGCCAGGCGCGCGACCAGATGCGGCAGCAGGACTTCGCGCGGCAGCAGCAGGACCTGCAAAGGCAGCGCGAGCAGGTGATCCGCCAGCAACCGGCGATCCCGCTCGCCGGCGAGCCGAGGCAGCAGCATCGCTGGGAGGGCCGGCGCGAGCAGGAGCGTGCGTGGACCTTGCCGCAACCGCAGCCGCAGCAACAGCAGGTGCAGCCGGTGATCCAGCAACAGCAGGCGGTGCCGCTGGCGCGCGAGCCGCGCGGCAACGGGCGCTGGCATCGGGATGGCGAGCAGCCGGGGAATGGAAACGGGCGCTGGAACCGGTGACCGTCATCCCCGCGAAGGCGGGGATCCAGGGCTCCCAAAGGAAAAGCGCCCCGCGGGGCGCTTTTTTAAGTTTCGGAAGCCCTGGATTCCCGCCTCCGCGGGAATGACGATGTTGCTACTCCTCCCGCACCTTGTACTGCGAAGCCAGCTGCTGCTGCACCGTCGCGGGCACCGGCTCGTAGTGGCTGAACGCGATGGTGTAGCGGCCCTGCCCGCCGGTCAGCGAGTTCAGGCGCGACTGGTAGCTGGATAGCTCCGACAGCGGCGCCTGCGCCAGCACGGTCAGGGCACCGAGCTGGTCCCCCCGGGTGCCGCTCACCTGGCCACGCCGTGAAGCGAGGTCGCCCGTGATGTCGCCGATGTGGTGCTCCGGCGCGGAGATC
>DATAGN010000447.1:0-4996 GCA_036263715.1 Ramlibacter sp. | reverse complement strand
GAACATCATCCTGACCGGCCACATCGCCGACGCCCTGCTGACCGTGGTCTCGCCCAGCACGCTGTCGAAGATGACGCCGGCCGAACAGAAGATCCTGTTCGACGTGACGCAGGAAGCGGCCGAGCGCGCCACCAACGACATCCGCAAGCGCGAAGGCGAGCTGGTCGATGAGTTCAAGAAGAAGGGCATCAACGTCGTCACCGTCGACCGCGGCGCCTTCCAGCAGCACGTGCTGAAGAACATCTCCTTCGAATCCATGAAGCTGGACAAGAAGGACTGGGACCGCATCGTCTCCATCAAGTGATGGGCGCGCTGCGCGACCAGGTGGTGGCGCAGGGCGGCGGCGCGCAGGCCGCGCCGTCGTCCGGGCACGTCCCCACCATCGACGACATGCCGCAGGTGATGGGCGAGGACGGGCAGTTCCACGCCCAGGACGAGGCCGTCGACCTGTCCGGCACCCCGCCGGAGGCGTGGGTCGCCCTGGCCTTCTTCTGGGTGCTGGGCGCGGTGGTCTTCTACCAGTTCTTCACCCGCTACGTGCTGAACAACTCCGCGGCGTGGACCGAGGAGATCGCCCGCTACCTGCTGATCGCCACCGTCTTCACCGGCGCCACCATCGGTGTCGTGAAGAACAACCACATCCAGGTGGATTTCTTCTACCGCTACATGCCGCGGCGGATGGCACGCGTGATGGCGACGGTCGTCGACGTGCTGCGCACGCTGTTCTTCGCGGCGGCCGTGGTGCTGACGGTGATGATGATGCTCAGGCTGGGAAGCAACTCGCGCATGACGATGGTCGACCTGCCGATGAACTGGGTTTATGCGACCGCCCTGCTCGGCTTCGCGATGATGACCGTGCGCTCGGTGCTCGTCGCCCTGCGGCATCGCCGGCGCGGCTGGACCGTGCTGGAGCGCCCGATGACCGAGATGAACGACAACTAGAACGAACGGACGACCATGCTCAAGGTCATTTTCCTGCTGCTCATGAGCGGCGGGGTGCCGGTGGCGATCGCCATGGCCGGCTCCGCACTGATCTACATCCTGGCGAGCGGCAATCTCCCGCCTTTCGTGGTGATCCACCGGATGGTGAGCGGCATCGACAGCTTCCCGCTGCTCGCCGTGCCGTTCTTCATCCTGGCCGGCAACCTGATGAACAATGCCGGCATCACCAACCGCATCTACAACTACGCATTGGCGCTCGTGGGATGGCTGAAGGGCGGCCTGGGGCACGTGAACGTGGTCGGTTCCGTGGTGTTCGCCGGCATGAGCGGTACGGCCATCGCCGATGCGGCCGGCCTGGGCACCATCGAGATCAAGGCGATGAAGGACCACGGCTACGAGACCGAGTTCGCGGTCGGCGTGACCGCGGCCTCGGCGACGCTCGGCCCGATCATCCCGCCGAGCCTGCCGTTCGTGATCTACGGAATGATGGCCAACGTCAGCGTGGGCGCACTGTTCCTGGCGGGCATCCTGCCGGGCGTGCTCATGGCGTTCCTCATGATGCTGACGGTTGCCTACTTCGCGCACAAGAACGGCTGGGGCGGCGACATCAAGTTCGAGTGGCCGCGCGTCATCAAGGCCATCGTGGAGACGGTGGTCGTGATCGCCTGGCCGGTGGTGGTGTGGATGCTGGTCACGCGTGGTGGCCTGAACGCGCAGCTGACCGTGCTGGTCTGCGGCATCCTGCTGTTCGCCGCCGACAAGGTGTTCAAGTTCCAGGCGGTGCTGCCGATCATGACGCCCGTGCTGCTGATCGGCGGCATGACCACGGGCGTGTTCACGCCCACCGAGGGCGCGATCGCCGCCTGCCTGTGGGCCATGTTGCTGGGTTTCGCCTGGTACCGCACGCTGGACCTGAAGGCCTTCGTGAAGGTGTCGCTCGACACCGTGGAGACCACGTCGACGGTGCTGTTCATCGTGGCCGCGGCGAGCATCTTCGGCTGGATGCTCACGGCCACCGGCGTCACCGCCGCGATCTCCTCGTGGGTGCTGGGCTTCACCAAGGAGCCGTGGGTGTTCCTGCTGCTGGCCAACGTGCTGATGCTGTTCGTCGGCTGCTTCCTGGAGCCCACCGCGGCGATCACCATCCTGGTGCCTATCCTCGTCCCGATCTGCCAGCAGCTGGGCATCGACCTCGTGCACTTCGGGCTGGTGATGGTGCTGAACCTCATGATCGGGTTGCTGCACCCGCCCATGGGCATGGTGCTGTTCGTGCTCGCGCGGGTGGCCAAGCTCTCGGTGGAACGAACGACGATCGCGATCCTGCCCTGGCTGATTCCGCTGCTGTTTTCGCTGGCCCTGATCACCTACCTGCCGAAAACCGTGCTTTGGCTGCCGAAGATGTTCTATTGATCGGAGCACCCCATGACCCCCTTCATCCGCCTCCACCCGGCCGACGACGTCCTGATCGCGCGCTCGCAACTCGTGGGCGGCGCCACGGTCGAGGGCGTCACCGCGCGCGGCCTCATCCCGCCGGGCCACAAGATCGCCATGCGCGACATCGCGGCGGGCCAGCCGGTGCGCCGCTACAACCAGATCATCGGCTTTGCCAGCAAGCCCATCGCCGCCGGTGAACACGTGCACGTGCACAACCTGGCCATGGGCAACTTCGAACGGGACTACGCCTTCGGCGCCGACGTGAAGCCCGTGCCGGCGAAGCGCGAAACCACCTTCATGGGCATCCGGCGCGCAGACGGCCGCGTGGCCACGCGCAACTACATCGGCGTCCTCTCCAGCGTCAATTGCTCGGCGACCGCCGCACGCGCGATCGCCGACCACTTCTCGCGCCAGACGAATCCGAAGGCGCTGGAGGCGTACCCCAACGTGGACGGCGTCGTCGCGCTGACGCACGGCACCGGCTGCGGCATGGCCACCGAAGGCACCGGCATGCAGATCCTGGAGCGCACGCTCGCGGGCTATGCGACGCACGCGAACTTCGCCGCGGTCATCGTCGTCGGCCTCGGGTGCGAGTCGAACCAGATCAACGCCTGGCTCGCCCACAGCAGCCTGCGCGAGGGCGAGACCCTGCAGGTCTTCAACATCCAGGACACCGGCGGCACGCGCAGGACCGTCGAAAAGGGTGTCGCGCTGATCAAGGACATGCTGCCCGCGGCCAACCGGGTGAAGCGCGAACCCTGCAGCGCATCGCACATCACCATCGGCCTGCAGTGCGGCGGCTCCGACGGCTATTCGGGCATCAGTGCCAATCCCGCGCTCGGTGCGGCCGTGGACATCCTGGTCGCGCATGGCGGCACGGCCATCCTGTCGGAGACGCCGGAGATCTACGGCGCCGAGCACCTGCTCACGCGCCGCGCGGTCAAGCGTGAAGTCGGCGAGAAGCTGATCGAGCGCATCAAGTGGTGGGAGCACTACACCGAGGTCAACGAGGGCGAGATGAACAACAACCCCTCCCCGGGCAACAAGGCGGGCGGGCTGACCACGATTCTGGAGAAGTCGCTCGGTGCGGTGGCCAAGGGCGGCACGACCAACCTGCAGGCGGTGTACGAGTACGCCGAGCGGGTGGACGCGCATGGCTTCGTCTACATGGACACGCCCGGGTACGACCCGGTGAGCGCCACGGGCCAGGTGGCCGGCGGCGCCAACATGATCTGCTTCACCACCGGCCGGGGTTCGGCCTACGGCTGCGCGCCCTCGCCTTCGCTGAAGCTGGCGACCAACAGCGCCCTGTGGCAGCGGCAGGAAGAGGACATGGACATCAATTGCGGCGAGAGCATCGTCGGCACGAGCACGGTGCAGGCGGTGGGCGAGCGCATCTTCCGCCTCGTGCTGGCCACCGCGTCCGGCGAGCGCAGCAAGAGCGAGCAGCACGGCTACGGCCAGAACGAGTTCGTGCCGTGGCAAGTCGGCGCTGTCATGTAGCCGTCCTCGACCGTTGTGACGCGCCACGCAGGTGAACGCAGAGGACGCAGAGAAACCTTCTTTGGTCTTTTCCTCTGCGTCCTTTGCGTAACCTCTGCGCACTCTGCGTTCACCTCCTAGCCCTAGAGACCCACTCAGCCGAAGCCATGACCAGAACCATCCAGGCTGCGCAACTGCGCGCCACCGTCACCCAGATCATCCAGGCCGCCGGCAGCTCGCCGCAGGAGGCGAAGACCGTCGCCGACAACCTGGTGCTGGCCAACCTCAGTGGCCACGACTCGCACGGCGTGGGCATGGTGCCGCGCTACATCGACGCGGTGCTCGAAGGCGGCCTGAAGCCCAACACCGGCGTGGAAGTGAAGTTCGATGGCGGCAGCGTGCTGGCGCTCGATGCACGCCGCGGCTACGGCCAGGTGGCCGGCGAACAGGCGATGCAGCACGCAATCGCACGCGCGAAGCAAACCGGCAGCTGCGTGATGACGCTGGCCAACTCCCACCACCTCGGCCGCATCGGCCACTTCGCCGAGATGGCGGTGGCGCAGGACCTGGTGTCGATCCATTTCGTCAACGTGCTGTCGCGTCCGGTGGTCGCGCCCTGGGGCGGCGGCGACGGGCGCTACGGCACGAACCCGTTCACCGTGGGCATCCCGCTGGCGGGGCAGGCACCCTTCGTGCTGGACTTCGCGACCAGCCGCGTTGCGCAGGGCAAGATGCGCGTGGCGCACAACGAAGGACGGCAGGTCGAGCCTGGTTACCTCATCGACGAGAAGGGCCGGCCCACGACGAACCCCGGCGTGGTCGTGGTGCCGCAGCCCGGCGGCATGTTCGGCGCGCTGCTCGCGTTCGGCGAGCACAAGGGCTACGGCATGGCCATCGCGTGCGAGCTGCTCGGTGGCGCGCTCACCGGCAGCGGCACCTGGCACCAGCCGGCCAACGACAAGCGCGCCGTCATCAACGGCATGTTCGCCGTCGTCGTGGACCCGAAGAAGCTGGGCACGCAGGAGGCCTTCACGCGCGAGGCGCTGGCCTTCGTCGAATGGCTCAAGCAAAGCCCCGCGGGTGCGGGGCACGAGGGCGTCCTGCTCGCGGGCGAGCCCGAGCGCAAGGCGCGCCGCGA
>DATAGN010000446.1:0-10329 GCA_036263715.1 Ramlibacter sp. | reverse complement strand
CATCCCCGCGGAGGCGGGGATCCAGAGCTTCCAGGAATGCCCGCCACGCGGGCATTTTTTTCAATCCGGGAGCCCTGGATCCCCGCCTGCGCGGGGATGACGGTCTTCCAGCGGCACATACCACTTCGTCGCCAGCAACTCCGGCTCCTCCAGCGCCTGCAGGTTGTCCCAATGCCGATCCGCGTCGGCGACGAACAGGTCGCGCGCCACCGCTTCGGCCAGCCGCCGCGCGCCCACCTGCAGGCCCGGGATGTCGCCGGCCAGCGCGCCATGGCTCATGGTGCTGCCCCAGTTGAACAGGTGCATGCGCGAGAGCGCTTCGCGGTGCGCTTCGCCGCTGGCGCGCAGCTCGAAGCCGGCGCCGAGGTAGGGAAAGCGCGCCGGCTCCGGATGGCTGGCCGCCTGCTCCGGCCGCACATGCCGCCCCCAGGTGTCGATCGCCCCCGCATAGCGCGCCAGTTCCGGACGATCGAGCAGGTCCACGTCGAAGCCGGTGCCGAAGATCACGGCATCGAAGCGCTCCTCGCCTGCAGGCGTCAGCACCCGCACGCCTTCGCGTTGCGGTGCGACGTCCAGCCAGGGCGTGCCCAGGCGCAGCGTGAAGCCCGCGTGCGCGTCGCAGCGCCGCACCGTTTCCCAGGGCGGCGGCACCTGCTCGTCGAAGATGTAGGTGTAGAAGCGCCACTTGCGCTGGTTGTCCAGCGCCTCGTACCCGCGGAAGAAACCCGGGAACGCCGTCCACTTGCTCTTGTTCACCTGCGGCAGGAAGGGGCGGCGCGCGAACAGGTCCACGCGCGCACCGGCTTCCAGCGCACAGGCGGCGTTGTCGAACGCCGAGGCGCCGGCGCCGAGCACGCCCACGCGCCGGCCGCGCAGCGAAGCGAAGGCTATCTCATCGGCCGAGTGGAAAACGCGTCCTGCGGCGAGCGCGTCGTCGCCTCGCAGCGAAGCGAACTGCGGCCACCGCGGCGCGCCGCTGCCATCGCGGCCCAGCGCCAGGACCAGCTTGCGCACCCACACGGTCTCGGTGCCCGACGCGGACTGCAACTGCAGGCGCAGCAGCCCCGCGGCGTCTTCGACCGAGGCGAGCGAGACGCCGTTCTCCACCGGCAGGCGCAAGGTGTCCCGCACCCACAGCAGGTAGTCGCGCCAGTCGATGCGCCCCACCTTGTGCAGGGCCGCCCAACCCGCCTCGCCGTGCTGCGCCTCGTACCAGGCGCGGAAGGTGAGGGACGGCACGCCGAGGTCCGGGCCGGTCAGGTGCTTGGGGCTGCGCAGCGTCACCATGCGCGCATACGTGCCCCACGGGCCTTCCTCGCCCCGCGCCGCGCGGTCGACGACCCGGATGTTGCCCATTCCTTCGCGCAGCAGCGCATGCGCCACCGTCTGGCCGCACATCCCGGCGCCGGCCACCAGCACGTCCACGACGGGGGAGCCGTCCGGCGCGCTGGCGGGTGGCACCCAGTTGGGCGGCGGGAAGTTCAGGCGCGCCAGGTCGGCACGCGCCGTCGCGGCGAGCCGCGCCAGCGCCTCCTCGTTGCGCGGGCTGGCGATCGCCTGCGGCGGCACGGGCGGCAGGGCGGGGGAAGCTTCGTTCACAGGCTGATAATCCGCGGATGACGATTCAACTGGACTGCTATTACAGCCTGTCATCGCCGTGGGCCTATTTTGCCGGGCCGCAGCTGCAGGACGTCGTGCGCCGCCACCGGGTGCAGCTGGTGCTCAAGCCCTACGATTTCCAGGAGGTCGTCACGCATACCGGCGGCATCCCGATCCGCACGCGGCCGGCGCCGCGCCGCACCTACCACGCCGAGGAACTCGCGCGCTGGCGCGACTACCTGGGCATGCCGATGAACCTGGAGCCGCGCCACTACCCGCAGTCGATGCCCGCCGATCCCGACTGGAACAAGTACGCGGGCTGGATGGTGATCGCGGCGCAGCAGCAGGGGCTGGACGCCTTCGTGCTGTCGCACGCGCTGCTGCGGGCTTTGTGGGCGGAGGAGCGCGACACGTCGCAGCCCGAGGTGCGCATCGCGGTGGCCGACGAAAACGGCTACGACGGCGCCGCGCTGCACGCACTGGAACGCACCGAGCCCGTGCAGAAGGAATACCGTGCTTTCAGCGACGAGGCCGTCAAGCTTGGCGTCTTCGGCGCGCCCACCTTCATCGTGCGCGGACACAACGAAAGGTGGTGGGGGCAGGACCGTTTGTTCTTCGTGGACCGCTATCTCGACAAGCTGCGGGGATAATCCGCGCATGCGAGTGCGCTTCACCAAGATGCAGGGTGCGGGCAACGACTTCGTCGTGCTCGATGAAACGCGCCAGCGCCTGAACCTCAGCGCCGACCAGTACCGGCGCCTGGCGGACCGGCACTTCGGCGTCGGCGCCGACCAGGTCCTCTCCGTGCGCCCCGCGCCCGCCGCCGGAGTCGACTTCGAATACGTGATCCACAACGCCGACGGCGGCGAGGTGGAACAGTGCGGCAACGGCGCGCGCTGCTTCGCACGCTACGTCATCGACAAAGGGCTCGCCCAGGGCGAGCGCCTGCGCGTGCAGACGCTATCCGGCGTGATCGAGCCGCGTCTCAATGCCGACGGGCGCGTCACCGTCGACATGGGACGGCCGGTCTTCACCCTGGCCGACGTTCCCTTCGTCGCCGCGGGGCTGAGCCCGCACAAGGACGGCGCCTGGGAGAAGTGGCACCTGGCTCTGGGCACCTACGCCGAATCCGAGATCGTGGCCGTCGCCGTGCTGTCCATGGGCAACCCGCATGCGGTGCAGGAAGTCCGCGACGTCGACCATGCGCCCGTGGCCAGGCAGGGCCCGGTGATCGAGCACCACCCGCGCTTTCCCAAGCGCGTGAATGCGGGCTTCATGGAGATCCAGGACCGCGGCCGCATCAAGCTGCGCGTGTTCGAACGCGGCGCCGGCGAGACGCTGGCCTGCGGCACCGGCGCCTGCGCCGCGGTGGTCGCGGGCATCCGCCTGGGCAAGCTCGATGCGAAGGTGGACGTGGAAACGCGCGGCGGCCTGCTCACCATCGAGTGGGCTGGTGGCGACGCGCCGGTGCTGATGACGGGCCCGGCGGTGACCGTGTTCGAAGGCGAAATCGAACTGCAGGATTGAGATGAACCAGATGAACCCGATCACCGAAGACGACATCGCCAACTACCTGGCCAACAGCCCGGACTTCTTCGAGCGGCACGCGCAGCTGCTCGCGGCGGTGCAGCTGACGAGCCCGCACGGCAACCGCGCCGTGAGCCTGCAGGAACGCCAGGCGGAGATGCTGCGCGAGAAGATCAAGGCGCTGGAGCACCGCATCATGGACATGGTGCGCCACGGCAACGAGAACATGGTGATCTCCGACCGCATCCATCGCTGGGCGAAGTCGCTGCTGCTGGTGCAGTCCACGCGCGCGCTGCCCGCCACGCTGGTGGCGGAGCTGCAGGGGCAGTTCATCGTGCCGCAGGTCGCGCTGAAGGTCTGGGACGTCGACCCGCGCTACGCGCAGGAGCCATTCGCGCAGGGCGTCAGCGAGGACGCGAAGACCTTCGCCTCGTCGCTCACGCAGCCTTACTGCGGCGTGATCGCCGGCATCGAGGCCGTCACCTGGCTGCAGGAACCCGCGGCGGCGCTGTCGGTGGCGTTGATCCCGCTGCGCACAGGCGCCGTCAACGGCACGGGGCCTGCCTTCGGCATGCTGGTGCTGGCTTCGCCGGACCCGCAGCGCTTCGAGTCCGGACTCGCCACCGACTTCCTGGAGCGCATCGCCGAACTGGCGAGCGCCGCGCTTTCGCGCCTGCGTCCCCGCTGAAGGAAAGACGATGGACGACATCGGGCTGGTCGAGCGCTACCTCGAACATGTCCGTGTCGAAAAGCGCCTGGCGCAGCGCACCGTGGAGCTCTATGCGCTGGACCTGCAGAAGCTGTCGCACAACGCCGTGCAGGCCGGTGTGCCGCTGTTGCAGGTGCAGAACGCGCACGTGCGCCGCTGGATCGCGCAGATGCACGGCGGCGGCCGCAGCGGCCGCGGGATCGCGCTGATCCTCTCCGGCTGGCGCGGCTTCTACACCTGGCTCGGACGCGAGGGGCTGGTCAAGAGCAACCCGGTCGCGGACGTGAAGGCGCCCAGGGCGCCCAAGCCGCTGCCCAAGGCACTGAGCGTCGACGACGCGGTGCAGCTGGCGGAGTTCGAAAGCGACGATGCGGATCCCTGGATCGAGGCGCGCGATGCCGCCATCGTCGAACTGCTCTATGGCTGCGGCCTGCGCGTGGGCGAACTGGTGGGGCTCGATGCGCAGGCGAGCACGACCGCCAAGGGCTGGGTCGACCTCGAGGCCGGCGAGGCGCACGTGCTGGGCAAGGGCAGCAAGCGGCGCAGCGTGCCGGTGGGACGCAAGGCGACCGACGCGCTGCGGCACTGGTTGACCCTGCGCGGTGCACCGGCGAATCCGGCGCTGTTCTTGGGCAAGCAGGGGCGCCGGCTCAGTGCCACGGCAATCTGGCAACGGCTGAAGCAGCGCAGCCTGCAGGCGGGACTGGCGACGCCGGTGCATCCGCACATGCTGCGGCATTCGTTCGCCAGCCACCTGCTGCAGTCCAGCGGCGACCTGCGCGCGGTGCAGGAGCTGCTGGGGCACGCGAACATCGGCACGACACAGGTGTACACGCGGCTGGATTACCAGCATCTCGCGAAGGCGTACGACGCGGCGCATCCGCGGGCGAAGAGGAAATGACGTGCTGGCGGGGTTCGGCTGCGCGCTCACCCCGCCCTACGAGGACCCCGTAGGTCGGTGGTGAGCCCGAAGGCGAACCCCGACGCCCACGGTTCATCACATGCGGAGGTCGTCAGGTCGCAAGCGCCGCCGGCATGCTGGACTTGGACAGCATGAACACGGCCCGGCGGCTGTCTGCCGGCGCGCTCGCCAGCAGCATCTCAAGGCGGCCGATCAGCTGCGCCGGATCGGTGCCGTCCATGGGGATCAGCGCCTGCGCCACGCGAACGTGCGCCGACCACTCGAGCGGCCGGCCCTTGAAAGGCATCAGGCAGCGCGCCACGATGCGCGGCCCGGCTTCGGCCACCTCGTCGGCGTGCAGCGGCCCTTCGAGCAGGATGCCGAAGCGATGCTCCGACAGGCGCGCCACCGTGTCGATCTCCCGCGCCACCGACAGCAGGCGGCCCGCCACGCGCAGCGTGAGTTCGCGCGCGGAGTCGGCGTCGAACTGGCGGCGGATCTGGTCGATGTTGCCGATGTCCACCAGCAGCATGGCGCTGCGGAACTTCAGCCGCTGCGAGCGGGCGATCAGGCGCACCAGGCGCTCGTGGAAGACCGCGGCGTTGATCAGGCCGGTGGCCGGGTCGATGCGGTCCAGGCCCTGGATGCGTCGCACGTGCTCGCGGCGGTGCTGGCTGCGCAGCGCGAGCACGAGCAGCAGCACCGGCAGCTCGATCGCGATCACGATCTGCATGCCGTAGGTCGTGATGAAGCTCACGGGGATCAGTCCGGCCGCGCGGGCGAGCGGGAAGCCGGCGCCGACGGCCACCGGCGAGGAGCCGATCAGCAGCCACCAGGCGTAGCGGTCGCCGCGCATGGCCGCCCACACCACGATGCCCAGGCCGGCGCCGCCGGCGACGACCACGTAGGCGACGATGATGTTCAGCCGCTCCACCACGTTGGGTGTCAGCGGCAGGTAGATGGCCAGCGGGAACGACACCAGCGCCAGGAACACCATGGCGCGATAGAGCCAGCGCGAACGCTCGCGCAGCGACACGACCTCGGCGAAGAACAGCGGCAGGCACGCCATCGCGAACAGTGGCGTGACCTGCGGCGCCATGTTGTTCCACCAGGCGAGCGTCGGCCACAGGTGCAGCCCCGCCAGCCCGGTCAGGCAGGCCTGGGTGAGCCACATCATCACGGCCGACAACGCATAGAGCCAGTAACCCTTGTCCTGCAGCGTGAGCGCGCCGATCATGGCCAGGAACACCGCCAGCACCACGAGGCCCAGATAGACGCCGAGTCCCAGCGACACGCTCTGCTGCGTGAGGCTCAGGTAGCGCTCGCTCACGAACTGCAGCGGCGCGCCGAAGATCGTGCCGTTCTCGATGCGCAGGTAGTGCACCCGCGGCTCCGTCGTGGAGACCGACAGCGGCATGATCGGCTGCCGGTGCGCCAGCGGCCATTGGGCGACCGGGATCGAGTCACCGGCAGCGGCCGAAGTCCATTGGCCAGCCGCGTTCTGCACGAACAGTTCCACCCGGTCGACGCCGGGATAGGGCACTTCGAGGTACCAGCGTTCGGCGGAGGTCGTGGGCGGCACCGTGAATCGGATCCACAGGGCCTTCTTGCCGGCGGTCTTGTAGATCTTCCTGCTGTCGGTGGGGTGCCAGTCGATCTTGGGGTTGCCGGCGACCTCCTCGATTTTGGTCGCGGCCGTGTCATCCAGCCAGGCATCGCCCGCGTCCTCCAGCATCACGGGCTGGTGGGTCGAGGACAGGTTCAGGACGCCACGGGCCAGCCCGGGCATGGCTGCCAGCAGGCTTGCCAGGAACAGCAGCGCCGCCGCCAATTGGCGGCAGCGGGCGAACCTACCCATGGGCGCTGCTCCTCTGATGTGAAACCTGTTTCAGATTCTTACGGTTTCCGTCGAGATCGACAATAGGGGGATGAAAGTGATTCGACTGCGGGAAGGCCGCGAACGCTCGCTCCTGCGCCGCCATCCCTGGATCTTCGAGTCCGCCATCGCCCGGGGTGCGGCGGACCCCGGTGAGACCGTGCGCGTCGAGGGAAACGACGGCCGATTCCTCGCCTGGGCGGCGTTCAGTCCATCGTCGCGCATGCGCGCGCGCGCATGGAGCTTCGATGAAACTGACAGGATCGATGCCGCGTTCTTTCGCCGCAGGGTTGGCGAGGCCGTGGGTTTAAGGCAACGTCTTAAGGTACCCAGCGACGGCGTCCGGCTCGTTCACGGCGAATCCGACGGGCTTCCCGGCTTCGTCGTCGACCGCTACGGCGACACCCTCGTCGCCCAATTCCTCTCGGCCGGGGCCGAGCGCTGGAAGAAGGTGCTGGCCGATGCCTTGCTCGAAGCGACGGGCCTGGCGCGCCTGTACGAGCGCTCGGACGCGAACGCGCGCGGGCTCGAGGGCCTGCCGGAGGTCACGGGGTGGCTGCGCGGCGACGGGGCGACCGAGCTGGTGATTGCCGAACATGGCTGGAAATTCTGCCTCGACATCGCCACCGGCCACAAGACCGGCTTCTACCTCGACCAGCGGGAGAGCCGGGCCCGCTTTGCCGACTGGGTGCGGCGCCTGGGCGCCCAGCGCGTGCTGAACTGCTACTGCTACACGGGCGGCTTCACGGTGGCTGCGCTGGCCGGCGGGGCGGGTGAGGTCACGTCGATCGATTCCTCGGGCCCCGCGCTGGAACGGGCGCGCGCCAACGTGGCGCACAATGGCTTCGACGCCGCGCGGACGGAGTTCCTGGATGCCGACGTGAATGCCAGCCTGCGCAAGTTCGGCGAGGCGGGGCGGCAGTTCGATGCGATCGTGCTGGACCCGCCCAAGCTGGCGCCGACGGTGGCGCATGCGGAGAAAGCCGCGCGGGCCTACAAGGACATCAACCGTCTGGGGCTGAAGCTGCTGGCGCCGGGCGGGGTGCTTTTCACCTATTCGTGTTCGGGCGGGATCTCGGCGGACCTGTTCCACAAGATCGTGGCCTCGGCGGGCACCGACAGTGGCGTGGACGGCTACATCGCCGACCGCCTGGGCGCCGCGCCGGACCATCCGATGACGCTGGCCTTCCCGGAGGGGGAGTACCTCAAGGGGCTCGTCGTGATCCGGAAGTAGTGCAGCGCATAGAGGTGAACGCAGAGTGCGCAGAGGTTACGCAGAGGACGCAGAGGGAACAGCCAAAAAACCTTTCTTGGTTTTTTTTCGCGTCCTCTGCGTAACCTTTGCGTCCTCTGCGTTCAAAGACCGCGGCGCACCAACCCTGTACGCCGAAGACTAAACTTCCGGGCCATGAGCCTCATCCCCGCCACCATCCTCACCGGCTTCCTCGGATCGGGGAAGACCACCCTGCTCAAGCGCGTGCTGGGCGAAGCGCACGGGCAGAAGATCGCCGTGATCGAGAACGAGTTCGGCGAGGAGAACATCGACAACGACATCCTGGTCAGCGAGACCCAGGAACAGATCGTCCAGATGAGCAACGGCTGCATCTGCTGCACCATCCGCGAAGACCTGCGCGCCACCCTGCAGCTGCTGGCTGCCAAGAAGCGCAAGGGCATGCTCGATTTCGACCGCGTCGTGATCGAGACCACCGGCCTGGCCGACCCGGGCCCCGTCGCCCAGACCTTCTTCATGGACGACGAGATCGCCGAAAGCTACCTGCTCGACTCCATCCTGACCCTGGTCGACGCCAAGCACGCCAACCAGCAGCTCGACGACCGCCAGGAAGCGCGCCGCCAGGTGGGCTTCGCCGACCAGATCTTCCTGAGCAAGACGGACCTGGTGGGCGAGGCGGAGGCCGAGGCGCTGATCCACCGCGTCAAGCACATGAACCCACGCGCGCCGATCCAGAAGGTGCACTTCGGCGAGGTCGCGATCCAGGACGTCTTCGACCTGCGCGGCTTCAACCTGAACGCCAAGCTGGACATCGACCCCGACTTCCTGAAGGAAGACGACCACGACCACGGCCACCACGCGCATGGCCACGACCACGACCACGACCACCATGACCACGAGCATGGGGAGCATTGCGACCACCCGCACCACCACGCCCACGACGACGACGTCAAGAGCTTCGTCTTCCGCTCCGAGCGCGCCTTCGACCCGATGAAGCTCGAGGACTTCCTGGGGGCGATCGTCAACATCTACGGCCCCAAGATGCTTCGCTACAAGGGCGTCCTGAACATGAAGGGCACCGAGCGCAAGGTCATCTTCCAGGGCGTGCACCAGTTGATGGGAAGCGACCTGGGCCCGCAATGGGGCGAAGGCGAGACCCGCCTGTCCAAGATGGTCTTCATCGGGATCGACCTGCCCAGGGACATCTTTTTGCAGGGCCTCGAGCAGTGCCTTGTCTGACACGGCGCCGCGGCGCGGGCTGAACGAGCGTCGGCAAAGCCTGGGGTTAGGCTGGCCCCCACTTTGCAACCAGCGCACGGCCCCGGGTGATGTTTGTCTCCCTTACGCAACTCACGGAATCCGCCCTTGGGAGGGCGGGGCCGCCGCACGCTCATGAAAAGGAGGCCCACGGTCGTGCAGAGCCCTTAACTCAGGGTATAAATCGCGGTCATGACGGCGCAGCACCTACAACAAAAGGCAGGATCCCGGGCGATGCCCCGCACCCGGCCGGCGCCCTTGACGCGAGGAGACGGCAAGTGAAGGCTCAGCCCAAGGTCGCTGCGAAAGCGAAGTCGAAACCTGCGGCGAAGGCCAAGCCGGCGGCCAAGTCGGCGAAGCCCGCCGTCAAGGCAGCCGCTCCTGCCGCCAAGAAGAGCACGTCCAAGACACCCACCAAGCCTGCCGCCAAGGCGGCCAAGCCCGTGGCCAAGGCACCCGCCAAGGCCGCCAAGCCGGCACCCAAGCCCACCAGCGCCAGGAGCGCTCCGGCCAAGACCGCCGCCAAGACACCCGTGAAGACCGCCAGGAAGATGGCGGGCAAGGTGGTCGGCGCCGTGGCCAAGGCCGTGGTGTCCGGCGCCAAGGCGGTGGTCGCCGCCGCCAAGAAGATTCCTGCCAAGGCCAGCGCCGCTCCGGCTGCTGCCAAGGCGTCCCAACCACCCGCGGCACCCAAGGCCGCAGCAGCGCGACCGACTCCGGTGAGCGCGCCCGCCCCGCTGGGAGCGCGGGCCGCGCAGCCCCAGCCCCCCGCGCCCACGCCGCTGCCTTTCGGTGCTGCCAAGGCAACCTACACCCCCATGGCAAACCCATCCGTACTGACCCCCCCGCCCGTGATGGCGGTGAAGAAGGACCCCAAGCTGGCCAACAACTGGAAGACCAAGTCCGCGGAGGAACTGTCGGACGAGGAAGTGCTGGCCATGCCCGACGCCGAGTACATGAACGACAAGCAGATGTCGTTCTTCCGCCTGAAGCTGCTGCAGCTGAAGCAGGACATCCTGAACAGCGCCGGCGAGACCACCGAGCACCTGCGCGAGGACACCGTCATCGTTCCGGATCCGGCGGACCGGGCGACCATCGAGGAAGAACACGCCCTCGAACTGCGCACCCGCGACCGCGAGCGCAAGCTGCTCAAGAAGATCGAACAGTCGATCGCCCGCATCGATGCGGGCGACTACGGCTACTGCGACGAGACCGGCGAGCCCATCGGC
>DATAGN010000445.1:0-5520 GCA_036263715.1 Ramlibacter sp. | reverse complement strand
CTCCAGCGACTTGTACAGCGCCTGCTTGTTGCCGATGTCACCCTTGACCGCGGCCAGGCCCTGCGCGAGCAGCAGCCCGGTGTCGTAGCCCTGCACGGCATACACGTCCGGCTGCATCTTGAAGCTGGTGGCGTAGGCGGTGCGGAACTGGCGGTTGCGCGGCGTGTCGAGCGAGTCCGCGTAGTGCATCGTGGTCATGATGCCTTCGGCCGCGGGGCCGGCGGCATCGAGCACGCCCTCGGTCAGGAAGCCCGAGCCCCACAGCGGGATGCGGTCCTTCAGGCCCGCCGCGGCGTAGTCGCGGATGAACTTGGCGGCGCCGCCGCCGGCGAAGAAGCAGGCCACGGCATCCGGACGCAGGGAGGCGATCTCGGTCAGCAGCGCCTGGAATTCGACGTTGGGGAAGGGCAGGCCCAGTTCCTTGATGATGGTGCCGCCGGCCTTGGTGTAGCTGTCGCGGAAGCCTTCGAAGGCCTCGTCCCCGGCTGCGTACTTCCAGGTGATCCAGACCGTGCGCTTCAGGCCCTTGTCCATCATGGGCTTGCCGAGCGCCAGGGTCGGCTGGCTGTTGGTGAAGGAGGTGCGGAACACGTTGGGCGCGCACAGCGCCCGGGTGGCCGCGTGCACGCCGGCGTTGGGGATCAGGTTCAGCACGCCGGATTCGCGCGCCACGCGCTGGATGCCCATCTGCACGCCCGAGTGCACGGTGCCGATCAGGACGTCGACCTTGTCGCGCTGGACCAGGCGGTTGGCGTTCTCGACGCCCTTGGCCGGCTCGGACTCGTCGTCGACCTTGAACCACTCGATGTCGCGGCCACCGAGCTTGCCGCCCTTTTCGTTGATGGCCATGCGCACGCCGTTCTCGATGGCCACGCCCAGCTGCGCGAAGGTGCCGGTGTAGGGCAGCATGAAGCCGACACGGATCCTGTTGGACTGCGCCCGCACGATTTCGGGCAGCAGCAGGCTGGTGGAGGCTGCGCCCACGAGGGCGGCACCGCGGGAGAGGACGAGGCGGCGGGTGGTCATGAATGCTCCTTCATTGAGTCGGCCGCGCGGGGAGGGCGCACGGCCGGGTTTTCTGATCGTTGAGGCCTCAACATTTTCGCGTCATGCGGCGGGCCGGCGCCACATGGCTTTCCCTCACGCTGCCTGCGCGCGCAGCTTGAAGCGCTGGATCTTGCCGGTGGCGGTCTTCGGCAGTTCCGGCACGAACGCGATCCAGCGCGGGTACTTGTACGGGGCCAGCCGGGTCTTCACGTGGGCCTGCAGGTCCTCGGCGCTCGCCTGCTGGCCGGTCTTCAGCACCACGTAAGCCTTGGGCTTGACCAGCCCGTCCTGGTCGGCCACGCCGATCACCGCGGCTTCCAGCACGCAGGCGTGGGTCATGAGGCAGGCCTCCACCTCGAAGGGGGACACGTAGATGCCGCCCACCTTGAGCATGTCGTCGCTGCGGCCGCCGTAGGTGTAGTAGCCGTCGGCGTCGCGCGTGTACTTGTCGCCGCTGCGCGTCCAGTCGCCCGCGAACGTCGCCTTGGTCTTGGCGCGGTTGTTCCAGTACATGATGGCCGCGCTCGGGCCCTTGATCTGCAGCTCGCCGATCTCGCCATCGCCGCACTCGCGGCCGTCGTCGCCGACGATGCGCAGCTCGTACCCGGGCACGGCCTGGCCGGTCGTGCCGTAGCGCACCTGGCCCGGGCGGTTGGACAGGAAGATGTGCAGCATCTCGGTGGAGCCGATGCCGTCGAGGATCTCGCACCCGTATTCCGCCGTCCAGCGCTGGCCGATTTCGGCGGGCAGCGCCTCGCCGGCGCTGGTGCACACGCGCAGGTTCAGGTCGGCCTTCTTCGGGCGCCCGGCTTCGGCCAGCAGCGCCGCGAACAGCGTCGGCACGCCGTAGAAGATCGTCGGCCGGTGCTCCTGGAGCACGCGGAAGACCTCCGCGGGCGTGGGGCGGCCAGGCAGCAAGATGGTGGTTGCGCCCACGCTCAGGGGGAAGGTGAGGGCGTTGCCGAGGCCGTAGGCGAAGAACAGTTTCGCCGCGGAATAGACGACGTCGTCTTCGCGGATGCCCAGCACCGCGCGGCCATAGAGTTCGGCCGTCTGGACCAGGTGGCTGTGCAGGTGTACGGTGCCCTTGGGCGTGCCGGTCGAACCGCTGGAGTAGAGCCAGAAGCAGGCGTCGTCGCTGCAGGTGCCGGCCACTTCGGAATCGTTCCTGCCGGAAGCCACGAGGTGCGCCACCGAGTGCTCGCCATCGCCGCCGGCGACGAACATGCGTTGCAGCGTGGAGATCTTGCCGATCAGCGGCTCGAAGGTGGGCAGCAGTGGCTTGGAGACGAACAACGCCTGCGCACGCGAGTCGCGCAGCATGAAGTCGAAGTCCCTGGTGGTGAGCAGCGTGTTGGCCGCCACCGGCACCACGCCGGCCAGGATGCAGCCGAGGAACACCACCGGCCACTCCAGGGTGTCGAGCATCGCGAGCATCACGCGCGACTCGGGTGCGAAGCCCTGCTGGCGCAGCGCCGAGGCAAAGCGGTGCGCCTGTTCCTCGAGCT
This sequence comes from Ramlibacter sp., assembly GCA_036263715.1. GTDB lineage: Bacteria > Pseudomonadota > Gammaproteobacteria > Burkholderiales > Burkholderiaceae_C > Ramlibacter. The sequence goes on along the minus strand of DATAGN010000445.1, from coordinate 2,965 downwards.
GCGCGTAGGTGAGGGTGGCGCCGCTGGCCGCGTCGATGTAGGCGACCTTGTCCGGGCGCGCGGCGTTGCGCCGCAGCAGGTCGTGCGCCGCGTTGTAGTCGCGCGGGATCTCGACGCGGGGTGGGGTGGCGCTGTGGTCGGCGTGGCTCAGGTGCATCTTGTCTCCTCGGTCTGGTGCCGGTTTGCTCGCATTCGCGTGTTGGGGTGCGCGTTCGCGCAACCCAACCTACGGATCTTGTAGGTTGGGTTGCCCGCCAGGGCACCCCAACAGAAGCTCACGCCGCCTGCTTCTGCATCGCCGGAATCGCTTCGTTCTCCAGCCACTGCCGGCACCACGCGGTGCCCACTTCCTCCGGCATCGTGCCCTCGGTCGCGTCATGGCACCAGAGCTCGCCGATGCGCTGCGCGCCCAGGCCCTGCAGGCGCTCGTCGAACTTCTTGCCGCCGAAGCAGAAGGTCTGCGCATACGTGCGGTCGCCCAGGGCGATCACGCCGTAGCGCACGTGGCCCAGGAACTTGGGCTGCGCGTCGAGGGACTCGTACAGCGCGCGCGCGTTGTCCGGGACATCGCCGGACCCGTAGGTCGACGAGCAGATGAGATATAGCGCATCTTCGTCGAAGGCCGAGATGTCCAGGCCATCCATGAGCAGCACCTCGATCTCGTCCACGAGATCGGCGCAATCCATCTGGATCGCCTGCGCGACGTAGTCGGCGGTGCTGGTCATCGTGCCGACGAGGATCTTGAGCTTCATGTTCTTCCCATCACATGCAGTAAACTGCTTGACATGTCGATGAACGGAAGTATACTGCAATCTTGATCCAGCGCAAGCTTTCCGCAGAAAACACGCTCTCCATGCACCTCGTCGCCGAAACCGAGAACCGCGCCACGCTCGCCGAGCTGGGGGCGCGCATCCGTGCCTGGCGCGCCCGCCGCGGCATGACGCGCAAGCAGCTGGCGGCCGACTCCGGCCTGTCCGAGCGCTTCCTGGCCGACGTGGAAAGCGGCAAGGGCAATGCGTCCATCAACTCGCTGGAAGCGGCCGCCCGCGCGCTGAACATCACGTTGATCGACCTGCTGCAGGACGCGCCCCGGCCCGCCCTGGCCCGCCTGCACGGTTTGCTCGGGCGCCTGGACGACGGCCAGCTGGACCAGGCCCATGCGCTGCTCGGCACGACCTTCGGCCTTGCCGACGAGCAGGGCCGCGACCAGCGCATCGCCCTGGTCGGCCTGCGGGGGGCCGGCAAGACGACGCTGGGCGCGCAACTCGCGCAGCAGCGTGGCGTGCCCTTCATCGAACTCGATCGCGAGATCGAGCGCGAGGCCGGCACCAGCATGAACGAGATCCTGCTGCTGCACGGGCAGGCCGGCTACCGCCGCTACGAGCGGCGCGCGCTGCTGCGCATCGCCGAGGAACACGGCGACGGCGTCGTCATGACCACCGGCGGCAGCATCGTGAGCGAGCGCGAGACCTTCGACCTGCTGCAAAGCCACTTCTATTGCGTCTGGGTCAAGGCGAGTCCCGAGGAGCACATGACCCGCGTGGTGGCCCAGGGCGACATGCGCCCCTTCGCCGCCGCCCACGGCGAGAACGCGATGACCGAAGCGCTGGAGGACATCCGCCGCATCCTCGCCAGCCGCGAAGCGCTGTATGCACGTGCCGACGCGGTGGTGGACACCGCCGCGCGCAGCGTCAAGCAGTCCCTGAAAGACCTGGAGCGGGCCGTCCCGGCGCCGCAAGCCATCCCCCTGGAGACCCGATGAACGCCATGACCGAACCACTGCTGTTCAAGCAGGTGCTGGCCGGAGAGGAACGCGAGCTCGTGAGCTTCGCCACGCATCCTTCGCGCTACCGCCACTGGACGCTCAGCGTGGAGGGCGACGTCGCCCGCCTGAAGCTGGACATCGACGAGGACGGCGGCCTCAAGCCCGGCTACAAGCTCAAGCTCAATAGCTACGACCTCGGTGTCGACATCGAGCTGCACGATGCGCTCAACCGCATCCGCTTCGAGCACCCGGGCGTGAAGGTGGTGGTGTTCGAAAGCGCCAAGGAGCGCATCTGGTGCTCGGGTGCGAACATCTACATGCTGGGCCTGTCCACGCACGCCTGGAAGGTGAACTTCTGCAAGTTCACCAACGAGACGCGCAACGGCCTGGAAGACTCGTCGCAGCACGAAGGCCTGAAGTCGATCGCCGCGGTCACGGGCGCGTGCGCCGGCGGCGGCTACGAGCTGGCCTTGGCGTGCGACCGCATCGTGATGGTCGACGATCGCTCCTCCACGGTGAGCCTGCCCGAAGTGCCGCTGCTCGGGGTGCTGCCCGGCACCGGCGGCCTGACGCGCGTGACCGATAAGCGCAAGGTGCGCCGCGACTTGGCGGACATCTTCTGCACGACGAGCGAAGGCGTGCGGGCCGATCGCGCCAAGGACTGGAAGCTGATCGACGCGCACGCCAAGCCGCAGCAGTTCGGCGCGCTCGTGGACGCGGAAGTGGCGGCGCTGCGCGCGCAGTCCACGCGGCAGGGGCCGCAGCAGGGCATCGAGCTGACGCCGGTGACGGCCACGATCGACGAGCAGGGCTACCACTACGGCACGGTGGACGTGCAGGTCGATCGCGCCACGCGCATCGCCACGTTCACGGTCAACGCGCCCAAGGCCCGCGTCGAATCGACGCCCGACGCCATCGTCGCAGCCGGCGTGAACTGGTGGCCGCTGCAGTTCGCCCGCGAACTCGATGACGCGATCCTGAACCTGCGCACCAACGAACTCGAGATCGGCACCTGGGTGATCAAGACGCGTGGCGACGCGAACCTGGTGATGGCCGCCGACGAGACGCTGGACCAGCACAAGGAACACTGGCTCGTGCGCGAGACGCTCGGCCTGCTGCGCCGCACGCTGGCCCGCCTGGACGTGACCAGCCGCTCGCTGATCGCCCTGGTCGACGAGGGCTCCTGCTTTGCCGGCACCT
>DATAGN010000444.1:0-8124 GCA_036263715.1 Ramlibacter sp. | reverse complement strand
GCTGGGCATGCACCAGCCCGCCGTCTCCGCTGCGCTCAAGCGCCTGCGCGAGCTGTCGGGCGATCCCCTGCTGGTGCGTTCCGGTGCCACGATGGTGCCCACGGACGCCGGACTGCGCATGGTCGAACCCAGCGGGAGCATCCTTCGTGCCGCCGAGATGCTGTTTTCCGACGCGCGCGGCTTCGATCCCGCCACGGCAAGCACCACCTTCCGGATTGCCGCCGCCGACTACCTGGACCCGCAGTTCCTGCCGCAGCTGGTGGCGCAGGTGAAGGCGCAGGCGCCAAGCAGCCAGGTCGAGGTGCATCCGCTCACCGCCGCATCCGACTACCAGGCGCAGCTCGCGCAGGGCGACGTCGACGTGGTGGTCGGCAACTGGCTCCAGCCCCCGCAGGACCTGCACCTGGGACAACTTTTTTCGGACGAGATCGTGTGCCTGGTGGCGCAGGACCATCCCGCGGTGCGGCGTGGCTGGTCGCAGCAGGAGTGGCTGGATGCGGAACACGTCGCCCCGACGCCGACGCATCCCGGCGCGCGCGGCGTGATCGACGAGTACCTGGAGTCGCAGGGGCTCGCGCGCCGGATCACCGCACGTTGCGCCCACTTCGGGCTGCTGCCGCGCATCGTGGCATCGAGCCTGCTCGTGCTGACCACCGGCCGCCAGTTCTGCGAGCGCTTCGCCGCACAGTTGCCGGTGAGGATCCTCGCCTGCCCCGTCACCTTTCCCGAACTGGTCTACTACCAGCTTTGGCACGCGCGCACCCACCAGTCCGCTGGCAGCCGCTGGCTGCGCGAGCGGGTGAAGCACGTGGCCGCCTCGCTGAGAACCTGATGAAGCCGGAGACCCCCGAGTGAGCACCCCGCGACTGCAGCTCGCGCACATCACCAAGCGCTATCCCTCCGTGGTGGCCAACGACGACGTCTCGCTGGTCGTGCAGCCGGGCGAGACGCACGCCGTGCTGGGCGAGAACGGCGCCGGCAAGTCCACCCTGATGAAGATCATCTACGGCTCGGTCAAGCCGGACGAGGGCAGCATCACCTTCGACGGCCAGCCGGTGCAGATCCGCAATCCGCAGGAGGCGCGCGCGCTGGGCATCAGCATGGTGTTCCAGCACTTCAGCCTGTTTGACACGCTGACGGTGGCCGAAAACGTGTGGCTCGGCCTCGACAAAAAATTGACCTTGGCGCAGGTGACCGACAGCATCCGCGGCAAGGCGCGCGAGTACGGGCTCGATGTCGATCCCTCGCGGCCGGTGCACACGCTGTCCGTGGGCGAAATGCAGCGGGTGGAGATCATCCGGGCGCTGCTGACCAACCCCAAGGTCCTGATCCTGGACGAGCCCACCTCGGTGCTGACGCCGCAGGCGGTGGAGAAACTGTTCGTCGTGCTCAAGCAGCTGGCTTCGGAGGGCTGCAGCATCCTGTACATCAGCCACAAGCTGCACGAGATCCGCGAGCTGTGCACGGCTTGCACCGTGCTGCGGGGCGGCAAGGTCACCGGCGTGGCCGATCCGCGGCGCGAGAGCAATGCCTCGCTGTCGCGGCTGATGATCGGCGCCGAGCCGCCGCAGCTGCAGCACCACGAGCGCACGCCGGGCCAGGTGGTGCTGCGCGTGCAGGGCCTCACCCTCGAGCGCGAGGACCAGTTCGGGCATGACCTCGCGGACATCTCCTTCGACGTGCGCGCGGGTGAAGTCGTCGGCATCGCCGGCGTGTCCGGCAACGGCCAGCGGGAGCTGCTGTTCGCGCTCTCGGGGGAGGACACGCGCGCGGCGGCCGACATGGTGCAGGTGGACGGCCGCGGCGTGGGCCGGCTCGGGCCGGCGCAGCGCCGCCGCCTGGGCCTGCATTTCGTGCCGGAAGAACGCCTTGGCCGTGGCGCTGTGCCCAGCCTGGGCCTCGCGCAGAACCTGCTGCTCACGCGCACCGACGCCGTGAGCGGCAGCGGCTGGATCCAGACCAGGCGGCTGCAGGCGCAGGCAGCGGAGATCATCCGTCGCTTCAGCGTGAAGGCCGGCGGGCCGTCGGCAGCGGCGAGGTCGCTGTCGGGGGGCAACCTGCAGAAGTTCATCGTCGGCCGCGAGATCGACGCCAACCCGAAGCTGTTGATCGTGTCGCAGCCGACCTGGGGCGTGGACGTCGGCGCTTCGGCGCAGATCCGCTCGGAGATCCTGGCGCTGCGCGATGCGGGTTGTGCCGTGCTGGTGCTGTCCGAGGAGCTGGAGGAACTGTTCGAGATCAGCGATCGCCTTTATGTGATCGCCAAGGGACGCCTGTCGCCGGGCATCGCCCGGGCGCAGGCCACCGTGCCTTTGATAGGAGAGTGGATGAGCGGACTGTGGACGCGGGAAGGCGAGCATGCCCAGGCTTGAGCCGAGGCCGGAGGCCTCGCCCTTCTGGAGCATCGCCTCGCCGCTGCTGGCCCTGCTGGTCACCGTGCTGCTGGGCACGCTGCTGTTCGTCGCCTTGGGCAAGGACCCGGTGCGCGGGCTGCAGGTGTTCTTCTGGGAGCCGATCAGTTCGGGCTACCGCATTGGCGAACTGCTGGTGAAGGCCACGCCGCTGCTGATCATCGCGCTGGGGCTGGCGGTTTGCTTTCGCTCGAATGTCTGGAACATCGGTGCGGAAGGGCAGTTCGTGATCGGCGCGCTGGTGGCCGGCGGGGTCGCGCTGCTCGCCGGCAAGGAAACCAGCCGCTTCATCGTCATCGCCATCCTGCTGGCCGGCGTGCTCGGAGGCATGGCGTGGGCCTCGCTCACGGCGGTTCTGCGCGACCGCTTCCACGCGAACGAGATCCTGGTGAGCCTGATGCTGGTGTACGTGGCCACGCTCACGCTCAACTACATGGTGTTCGGGCCCTGGAAGGATCCGGGCGGCTACAACTTCCCGCAGACGAAGACCTTCGAGTCCGTGACCCAGGTGCCCAAGCTGATGACCGGTTCGCGCGTGAACGTGGGCGTGCTGCTGGCGCTGGCGGGTGTGGCGGCGCTGTGGATCTACCTCTTTCGCACGCGCGCCGGCTTCGCGCAGCAGGTGGGCGGGCTGGCGCCGGCTGCCGCACGCTATGCCGGCTTTTCCTCGCGCCGGGCGCTGTGGACCGCGTTGCTGGTGTCGGGTGGCGCGGCAGGCCTCGCCGGTGCGCTGGAAGTCGCCGGCCCGATCGGACAGCTGACGCCTTACGTGCCGGCGGGCTACGGCTTCGCGGCGATCATCGTCGCCTTCGTGGGTCGCCTGCACCCGGTGGGCATGGTGTTCTCCGCCATCCTCATGAGCATGTTCTACATCGGTGGCGAACTGGCGCAGTCGCGCCTGGGCCTGCCCAAGTCGCTGACCGGCGTGTTCCAGGGCCTGCTGCTGTTCACGCTGCTCGCGTGCGACACCCTCATGACCTACCGGATCCGCTGGCAGCCGGCCGCCACCGTGACGAGGACCTCCTGAGATGGACCAGTACGCACTGCTTTTCGCTTCCATGCTCAACGCCGGCACGGTGCTGGCGATCGCTGCCCTCGGACTCCTGATCAACGAGAAGGCCGGCATCGTCAACCTGGGGGCCGAGGGCATGATGCTGTGCGCGGCCATTGCCGGTTTCGCCGCGGTCGTGCACACCGGCAACGACTGGGTGGGTTTCCTGGCCGGCATGGGCGCCGGCGCGCTGCTCGCCGCCGCCTTCGGCCTGCTGACGATCTGGATGAACACCAACCAGTACGCCACTGGCCTGGCGCTCAGCCTGTTCGGCGCGGGCTTCTCCGCCTTCGCCGGCATCAACTACGTGCAGGAGAAACTGCCGGAGCGGCCGCACTTCTCGATCCCGCTGCTGGGCGACATCCCGGTGATCGGGCCGGCCCTGTTCCGGCAGCACCCCATGGTGTACCTCGCGATCGCGCTGGTCGCCGCCCTCGTTTGGTTCCTGTACCGCTCGCGCGCCGGGCTGGTGCTGCGATCGGTGGGCGAGTCGCCCGAATCGGCGCATGCCCTGGGCTACCCCGTGCGCCGCATCCGGCTGCTGGCGGTGATCGCCGGCGGTGCGCTGTGCGGCCTGTCGGGCGCCTACCTGGTGATCGTCTACACGCCGCTGTGGGTGGAGGGCATGACGGCCGGCCGTGGCTGGATCGCCCTGGCGCTCACCACCTTCGCCACCTGGCGCCCGGCACGCGTGTTGCTTGGTGCCTACCTGTTCGGCGGCGTCACCATGCTGCAGTTCCACTTGCAGGGCAGCGGCGTGGAAGTCGCCAGCGAATTCCTCAACATGCTGCCCTACGTGGCCACCATCGTGGTGCTGGCGCTGATCTCGCGCAACCCGGCTTGGATCCGCGTGAACATGCCGGCCTCGCTTGGTAAACCGTTTTATCCCGGCTCATAATTGGTGATCACTCCGAAAAGACGCAAGCGTCTTTTCGGAGTGGCTAGTCAGTGTGGAAAGGACCGGCAAAGCCGGATCCTTCCCACAAATGGGACCGCGCTGCATGTTATTTCGCGCGATCCTCGTGATCACAACCTCGAAGGAATCGGCATGTTCGACATCAAGAATCGTTCCCTGTTGCAAGCGGCCGCCCTCGCTGCGGCGGTGGCCGGCTTGTCCGCCTGCGGCAAGCAGGAGACTCCCGCACCCGCGGCGCCCGCCCCCGCACCGACCGCTGCCGCGCCGGCTGCAGCGCCGGCACCGGCGCCCGCCGCGCCGCTGAAGATCGCGTTCGCGTACGTGGGCCCCGTCGGCGACGGCGGCTGGACCTTCGCGCACGACAACGGCCGCAAGGCGATCGAGAAGGAATTCGGCAACCGGATCCAGACTTCCTTCGTCGAGAAGGTGCCCGAGTCCGCCGATGCCGAGCGCGTGATGCGCGACATGGTGGCGCAGGGCAACAAGCTGATCTTCGGCACCACCTTCGGCTACATGGAGCCGATGCTCAAGGTGGCCGCCGACCACAAGGACGTGCGCTTCGAGCACGCCACGGGCTACAAGACGTCCGAGAACATGCGCACGTACGACAGCCGCACCTACGAGGGCGCGTACATGGCCGGCGTGATCGCGGGCCACATGACCAAGAGCAACACGCTCGGCGTGGTGGGCTCGATCCCGATCCCCGAGGTGGTGCGCAACATCAACAGCTTCACCATGGGTGCGCAGTCGGTGAACCCGAAGGTGAAGACCAAGGTGGTGTGGGTCGGCGACTGGTTCAATCCGCCGAAGGAAACCGAAGCCGCCACCGCGCTCATCAACGGCGGTGCCGACGTGCTGATGCAGAACACCGATTCGTCGGCCGTTCTGCAGACCGCGGAGAAGATGGGCAAGCGCGCCTTCGGCTGGGACAGCGACATGAGCAGCTACGGCCCGAAGGCGCACCTGGGCTCGGCCATCATCAACTGGGCCCCGTACTACACCAAGGCCGTGCGCGAGGCGCTGGAGAACAAGTGGACGACCGGCCAGGCCTGGTGGGGCGTCAAGGAAGGCGCGATCGATTTCGTGTCGCTGGCCGCCGACGTGCCCGAGCCTGCCAAGCAGAAGCTGGAGCAGGTGCGGGCGGGCCTGAAGGACGGCACCTTCCAGATCTGGAAAGGCCCGATCACCGACAACACGGGCAAGGAAGTGCTGGCCAAGGACGCGGTCGCCGACGACAAGTTCCTGGGCGGGGTGAACTTCTTCGTCAAGGGCGTCGAAGGCAAGGTGCCGGGCGGCGAGAAGAAGTAAGGCCCAGCGTCATTCCCGCGGAGGCGGGAATCCAGGGCTTCCAGAAAGCGCCGCACTGCGGCGCTTTTTCTTTTCCAAAGCCCTGGATCCCCGCCTGCGCGGGGATGACGGTGCGCGCCTTCGCGGGGATGACGACGAGTGCCTTCGCGGGGATCACGGCGATGGGCACAATCCCCCGCCATGTCCAGCACTCCCGACGCCGACGTGGCCGGCGCCTTTCCCTTCCGGCGCATCCTCTTCATCCACCAGAACTTCCCCGGCCAGTTCGTGCACCTGGCGCCTGCGCTGGCAAGGCTCGGATGCGAGGTGAAGGCGCTGTCGATCACGGGGAGGCCGGTCGAAGGCGTCGACGTGCGCCGCTACGAGGTGCGGGCCAAGGCCACGTTCGAGGCGAAGCACCCGTTCTCGGACTTCGAAGGCAAGGCCTTGCGCGCGGGCACCTGCGCGGGTGCGATGAAGCGGCTGGCGGGCGAAGGCTTCCAGCCGGACCTGATCGTGGCGCATCCCGGCTGGGGCGAGAGCCTGTACTGCAAGGACGTCTGGCCCGACGCCGTGCTCGTGGCCTACGGCGAGTTCTACTACCGCGTCCAGGGTGGCGACTACGCCTTCGACCCCGAGTTCAGCTCGGACACCCTCGAAGGCCGCATGCGCCTGCGCCTGAAGAACACGATGCTGCTGCATGCGTATGCCGCGGCCGACGCGATCCTGTGCCCGACGCCCTGGCAGAAGTCCTGCCTGCCGGCCGAACTGCAGCACAAGGCGATGGTCATCTTCGACGGCATCGACACGCGCCAGGTGGCGCCGAACCCCGCCTCGGTCGTGAAATTGAACCGGGCGGGCCTGGTGCTCGGACGCAACGACCGCGTGCTGACTTTCCTGAATCGGAACCTGGAGCCGCACCGGGGTTTTCACGTCTTCATGCGGGCCTTGCCGGAGATCCTGGCCCGCCAGCCTGACGCGCATTGCGTGATCGTGGGCGAGGACTCCGTTTCCTATGGCTCGCCGCCGCGCGAATTTCCGAACTGGCGCCAGGCCATGCTGAAGGAAGTTGGCGATCGCTTACCTGCCGGACGTGTCCACTTCGTGGGTCGGGTGGGATACCAGGACTACCTGCGCCTGCTGCAGGTTTCCACCTGCCACGTGTACCTGACCTACCCCTTCGTCCTGAGCTGGAGCTGCGTGGAGGCGCTGGCGGCGGGCTGCCGGGTGGTCGCGAGCGACACCTCGCCCGTGCGGGACGTGATCACCCACGGGCGAAACGGCCTGCTCTTCGACTTCTTCAACCGGAACGGCCTAGTCGACCAAACGTCGAAGATCCTTGCGAATCCGCGGGATTACGACCAGATGGCGACAGAAGCAAGCAATCGCGCCCGGCGCGATTACGACCTGCAGTCGATCTGCCTACCCCGACAGTTGCGGTGGCTGGCCTCGTTGCCGACACGTAACACCATTTTTGTCTGATTGACAAGGTCGTGGCATCCCTCCAAGCGGGGGAGTGGCTATGCCCGGCCGGACCTGTTAGAAAGCGTTTCCTTCTCGATAAGGTGTATGACCCATGGCCAACGCAGACAACACATTCCTCGGTTTCCCCGGCAACGACTCCATCAACGGCACGGATTTCGGGCGTGACCTCATCGACGGCGGAGCCGGGAACGACACGCTGCAGGGATTCAGCCAGGACGACACGCTGGTGGGCAACTGGGGCCACGACCTGCTGGTGGCGGGTTCCGGAAATGACGTGCTGCTCGGGAACCAGGGTGCGGACACCCTGATCGGCGGCTCCGGGAACGACACCATGGACGGCGGCGCGATCCGTGACCGCACCAACTACACCGACCTGAACTGGGTGCAGTACCAGAACGTCGGTGCCACGACAGGCGTCGTCATCGACCTCCAGACGGGCATCGTCGGCAACGACGGCCTGGGCGGCCAGGACCAGCTGGCCAACGTGAACTTCGTGACCGGCACGACTCACGACGACTCGATCACCGGCAGTTCCTTCTTCAACCTGTTCGAACAGTTCGAGGGCCTCGGCGGCAACGACACCATCATCGGCGGCGTGATCGACCCGCTCACCGGCAGCAACGGCAACCGGGTGACCTACGCGGCGGCCACCAACGCCGTGCACGTGAACCTGGTCACCGGCCAGGCGCAGGACGGCATGGGCGGCACCGACACGCTGCAGAACATCAACCAGGTGCGCGGCGGATCCGGCAACGACACGCTGATCGGCAGCGATGTCAACGCCTGGACGGAAGGCTTCGACGGCCGCCACGGCAACGACTCCATCGTCGGCGCCGGCGGCAACGACCAGGCCCGCTACGACTTCACCACCACGGGCATCGTCGCGAACCTGCAGACCGGCATCGTGCAGGACGGACTCGGCGGCGTCGACACGCTTTCGGGCATCGAAGGCATTCGCGGCGGCAGCAACAACG
>DATAGN010000443.1:0-1797 GCA_036263715.1 Ramlibacter sp. | reverse complement strand
GAAGATCTGCAGCGGATTTTCCAGGTAGTACATCGGCTTGTAGAACAGGCAGTAGCCCAGCCGCCCACCGATCACCACGCCCAGGACGCCGACGAACAGCATGTCCTCGATGTCCTTTCGGCTCCAGGCGGCGGGGCCCTGCATGGAGCGGAAGGGCTCGTGCTTCAGGCGCATGTGCGCCAGCAGCATCCACAGCCCGAAGGCGAGAAGGTAGGTCAGCCCGTACCAGTGGATGGCGATGGGGCCGAGCTGGAGCGCGACCGGATCGATCTTCGGGTGCATCAACATGGGCGCCTATTGTGGCGCAGCATGGCGACGTCCGGCCCCGCCCGGCACCGGATGGCCATACAGTCACGCCATGAACCAGATCCATGCTGCCTCGGTCCCGATGGTCGGCATCGGTGCTTCGGCCGGCGGCGTCGAGGCCCTGCGCGCCCTGTTCACCCACGGACCGGCGCACATCGAAGCGGCCGTGATGGTCGTCCTGCATTTGCCGGCGCATGCCAAGAGCCAGCTGGACCGGGTGATCGGCGCGGTGAGCGCGCTTCCCGTCCATGTCGCCCAGGACGGCGAGCGCGTCCGCCCGGGCCACGTCTACGTTGCCACCCCCGATCGCCACCTGCTCGTGGAGGGCAGCCACATCCGCCTGAGCCGGGGACCGAAGGAAAGTCGCGTGCGGCCTTCGGTGGACGCGCTGTTCCGCTCGATGGCGGTCGCCGGCGGGCGCCGCGTCGCTGGCGTGGTGCTCAGTGGCGCGCTCGACGACGGCACCGCGGGACTCTGGGCCATCAAGGAGCACGGCGGGGTCGCCTTCGCACAGGACCCGGCGGAGGCGCTGCATCCGTCGATGCCGGAAAGCGCGATCGAACACGTGCAGGTCGACGGGGTTGCGGCGGTGGCCGACCTGTGGCCGGTGCTGGGTGAGTGGAGCGCCAAGGCGGCGGCGTTCGAGGGCGGACAGCCACCGGGGCTGCATGGCGAGCGGCACGCCACCGAAGTGCGCATCGCCGACGAGGCCAACGCCCTGCAGAACGGCGTGATGCACCTGGGCAAGCAGTCCTGCTACACCTGCCCCGATTGCCACGGCGTGCTGGTGCAGATCGAAGAGGGCCCGATCGTGCGCTATCGCTGCCACACGGGCCATGCCTTCTCCACCCAGACCCTGCTGGAGGAAGTCGATACGGCGATCGACAACGGCCTGTGGGACACCGTGCGGTCCATGGAGGAAAGGCTGCTGCTGCTGCGCCAGCTCGGCGACCTGTCGGCGCGCACGGGCGACCGCGAGCGCAAGGCGCGCCTGGAACGGCTGGCCAAGGAGCTGGAAAAGTCGATCAAGACCTTGCGCAGCATGGTGCTGGACGAGAAGCTGTTCGGGCACGAGAGCGAAGGCTAGGAGTCTCCCGCTGCGGGGCGACGGTGGGGGCGAGGAAGCCGCGCAGGCGCGCTGGCATACTCGTCGTCCTTCGCACCGAGACTCCAAGCCATGGACAAGAAGACCATCCCCATCCGCAACCTGCGCAGCGACAACATCACGCAGGGCAAGTCGCGCGCGCCCAACCGCTCCATGTACTACGGCATGGGCTACAAGGAAACCGACTTCGGCAAGCCGATGGTGGGCGTGGCCAACGGGCACAGCACCATCACCCCGTGCAACAGCGGCCTGCAGAAGCTCGCCGATGCGGCGGTGGAAGGCATCCTGGAAGCAGGCGGCAATCCGCAGGTCTTCGGCACGCCGACCATCAGCGACGGCATGGCCATGGGCACGGAAGGCATGAAGTACTCGCTGGTCAGCCGCGA
>DATAGN010000442.1:0-2802 GCA_036263715.1 Ramlibacter sp. | reverse complement strand
CACCGGCGCGCCGGTGAGGCGCTCGAGGTCCTGCGGCCGCAGCCTGAACACGCCGTGCGGATGTCCTGCCGCAGCCCAGACCTCCTCGAAGCGGAACAGCTCGCGGTCGATCAGCGTCACCGGCGGCTGCGCGTGGGCGATGGGGGACACGCCACCGATGGAATAGCCGGTCTTCGCCTTGACGAAATCGGCGTCGGCGCGCCCGGTCTTGCCGACGATCGCGTCCACCTTCTTCTCGTCCACGCGGCGATCGCCCGAGGTGACGACCAGCACCGCGGCATCGTCCGACTTGCGCCTGAAGATGATGCTCTTGGCGATCTGCCCCACGGCGATCCCCAGGGCGTCGGCCGCCTGCTGCGCCGTGCGCGCGGCGTCGTCCAGCATCACGGGGGCATGCGGATGGCCGGCCTCCTGCAAGGCACGCGCGACGCGCTGCACGCCTTCGGGCAGCGAGTGCAGTTCGGCGCCGCACATTTCAGGCGGCCCTCTTGACCAGCAGCGCCGTCGCCGCGCGCGAGTTCGGCTTGCGGCCCAGGAAGTCGCTGATGTACTTGCCGGCATCGATCAGCTTGTCGAGGTCGATGCCGGTGTCGATGCCCATGCCGTGCAGCATGTAGACGACGTCTTCGGTCGCCACGTTGCCGGTCGCGCCCTTGGCATAAGGGCAGCCGCCGAGGCCGGCGACCGAGGAGTCGTATTGCCAGATGCCCATCTCGAGGCACGCCATGGTGTTCACCAGCGCCTGGCCGTAGGTGTCGTGGAAGTGGCCGGAGATGTCGTCGAGCTCGTAGTGCTTCAGCGCCGCTTCCATCGCAGCCTGCACCTTGCGCGGGGTGCCGACGCCGATCGTGTCCGCCACGCCGCAATGCTGCACGCCGATCTGCTTCATCAGGCGGGCGACCAGTTCCACCCCTTGCGGATTCACCTCGCCCTGGTAGGGGCAGCCGACCGCCACCGAGATGGCGCCGCGCACCGTCATGCCCTTCGCGCGCGCAGCTTCCACCACCGGGGCGAAACGCTCGATGCTCTCGGCGATCGAGCAGTTGATGTTGCGCTGGCTGAAGGCTTCGCTCGCCGCGCCGAACACCACGATCTCGTCCGGCTTGCTGGCCACCGCCGCCTCGAAGCCCTTCATGTTGGGCGTGAGCACGGAATAGCGCACGCCCGGCTTGCGCCGGATGCCCGCCATGACTTCGGCGTTGTCCGCCATCTGCGGCACCCACTTCGGCGACACGAAGCTGGTCACCTCGATCTCGCGCAGGCCGGCGTCCTGCAGCCGGTGCACCAGCTCGATCTTGACCGCGGCGGGCACCGGCTCCTTCTCGTTCTGCAGGCCGTCGCGCGGGCCGACGTCGACGAGCTTCACCTTGCTGGGATATTTCATGTCTGCCTTTCTCCCTCCCCCTCTGGGGGAGGGCTGGGGTGGGGGCTAGTATCCGCGTTGCCGGTCAACCACGCCGGCAATGGGTTCTCCGCGCTCGAAGGCGAGGATCTTGCGCGCGATCTGGGCGATGCTCTCGTCGCGTAGCGTGCGCGCCGATGTGTGCGGCGTCACCGTGATCTTCGGGTGCTTCCAGAACGGATGCTCCGCCGGCAGCGGCTCGGTGCGGAACACGTCGAGCGCGGCGCCGGCCAGGTGGCCCTCGTCGATCAGCGCCAGCAGGTCGGCCTCGACCAGGTGCGCGCCGCGGGCCACGTTGATCACGTAGCCGCCTGCCTGCAGCTTGCCCAGCGTGCGGCGGTCCAGGATGTTCTCGGTGTCGGGCGTCAGCGGCAGCAGGTTCACCAGGATGCGCGTGCCGCCGAGGAACGCGTCGAACTGCGCGGGCCCGGCGAAGCACTGCACGCCGGGGACGTGCCTCGGGCCCCGGCTCCAGCCGCGCACCGGCAATTCGAAGCCCGCGACCGCCTGCGCGACGCGCTGGCCGAGCACGCCCAGGCCCATGACGCCGACGGTGTGGTCGGCACGGGCGCGCGGCTTGCGGAAGCCCCACTTGCCCTGCGCCTCGTCGCGATCGTACGCATCGAGTTCGCGGAAGTGCCGGATCACGGCATGGCAGACGAACTCCGCCATCTGCACCGACATGCCCGCGTCGTCGAGGCGCACCACGACGGCGTTCGGAGGCAGCCGCAGCTTCATCAGCGCATCGACGCCGGCGCCGATGTTGAAGATGCCTTTCAGCGCCTGCTGCTCGTCCAGGAACTGCTGCGGCGGCGCCCAGACCACGGCATGCTCGGCCGCGGGCGCGCCGGGGCGCCACTCCTCGACGGTGGCACCCGGCAAAGCTTCGCGCAGGCCCTGGATCCACGGAGCGGTCTTGGTGTCGGTGCAGCAGACGGTGATGCGCATCCAGCTATTGTGCGGGAGGCTTGACGCTGGCCGGGTGCGGGTGCGAAGCTGGCGCCGCCCCGCTTCCCCATACCGAGGAGACAACATGCAAGCGCGACGCTTCCTGCAAGCCGCGTGGCTGGCCCTGGGCCTGCTGCTCGCCCTTCCCGCTTTCGCGGCCGACTTCCCCGCGCCGAAGTCCGGCACCTGGGTCGTGCGGGACTTCAAGTTCCAGAACGGGCAGGTGCTGCCGGAACTGAAGGTGTTCTACCAGACCGTCGGCGAGCCCACCGGCCAGCCGGTGCTGGTGCTGCACGGCACCACGGGATCGTCCAACAGCATGCTGTCGCCGGCTTTTGCCGGCGAACTGTTCGGCGCCGGCCAGCCGCTGGACGCGAGCAAGTACTACATCATCCTTCCGGACGCGATCGGCACCGGCCGCTCGAGCAAGCCGTCCGACGGCATGCGCATGG
>DATAGN010000441.1:0-3462 GCA_036263715.1 Ramlibacter sp. | reverse complement strand
GATGGCGCCGGCGATCTGCCGCGCCGGTGAAGGCGCCGACAGCGCATCGGCGACGGCGAGCGCACTCGCCACGCCCACCGGCAACTCCTCGGGTTCGACTTCCTCGCGAATCTCCGAACAGATGCGCACCAGGTCCGCGCGCGCCGCCTCCGCATCGCGCCGGCAAAAGGCCAGGCGCATGCCTTCCTCGACCTTGTTCGCCACGGCGACGCCGCGCCGCCGCACGTCCAGGCCGATGATGTGCCGCACGATCACGTCGGTGCCGAAATGCCCGGCCCGGTCCGTCACGTCCTCGCTGGCCTGCGTCAGGCCCACGAGCGTGTGGCGCAAGGCCGCCATCGCCGCCTGCGGCTGCTCCAGGGACACCTGCAGGTCTTCCAGCAACACGTCCAGCGCGTCCTCGCCATCCAGCGCAAGCACCAGGTTGCCGTCGGCCTCGGTGATCGTGCGCGGCGCCGCGATCGGCTGGCAGCCCTGCGTGACGCGCGACACCAGCCGCACGCCCTCGGCGAAGGCGACGCCCGACAGCCCGCCGCGGAACACGCTCGCCTTGCCGTGGCCCTGCAGGTTGCCGTTGCCGCCCACCGCGAACTGCACCACGTCGTTGCGGCTCGACGCCAGCCCGCCGAACAGGTAGCCCGTGCTCGTGCGCTCGGCCAGTTCGGCGATCAGTTCCGCGACATCGGGCGTGCTGGCGTCCGCATGCACCAGCGCCGTGTGCGGCTGGAAAGTGGGTGCCAGCGGCGCCACGCCCGAGAAGACGCGGTACTGGTCCGAGGGAAGGGCGCACAGCATCACCGCCAGCGCCGGCTCGTCGAAGTATTCGACGTTGGACGAGGCGATGCCGACGCCGACGGTGCCGGACCAGTCGGTCACCAGCGGCAGTTCGGCACTCACGTGGTCCAGGATCTCCTGGGCCGCCGCGGCGTAGTGGTCGGTGATGTACAGCAGGCCCAGGCTCGGCGTGCTCGCGTAGCCGGGCAGCGCCATCTGCGCACGCAGCTGCGCGAGCACGAGGCCGGCCGCCATCTGCCACTGCGGATGCGTGGCATGGCCGAAAGGGAACAACTGCATGGCTTCCCTCAGGACTTGGGCGCGCTCTTCTTGCGCGGGGCCGACTTGCGCGCCCCACCCTTCTTCGCCGGGGCGTCCGTGTCGTCGGACGCCGCTGCCGTGCGGGCCGCCTGCGGTGCCGACTTCTGGGCGACGTCCTGCATCGCGGTTGCGGCGATCTCCTGGAACTGCTGCGTGAGCGCGCCCCACCACTGCAGCGGATCCACCGGCGCGGTGCCAGCGCTGCCACCCTTGGCTGCAGCAGGCTTGTCCTTGGCCTTGTGCGCTTCCTTGCCCGTATCGGGCTTGAGCTTCATCGCATCGGCCAGGTCGGCCATCTTGAAGTTCATGCCTTGCAGGGTGGCCAGCGTCATCTTCTGCACTTCCAGCGCCTGGATCGTGGCGCTCAGCGCCTTGCCGTTCTGGTCCAGCCAGAAATGCACCGCCTTCAGCTCGGAGATGCGCTTTTCCAGCTCCTCCACGTCGAGCGTGGGTGCCACCCACTTGGAAAGGTGGGGCATCTGCGGCATGCCCTGCGACGTGCCTTTGGCGAGGTTCTGCAGGAAATCGAAGCCCGGTACGAGCTTGGCAAATCCGAAGTTGTTGGTCTCGCTCATCGCGGCGCTCCTGGAGGGTGCTTACAGCTTACTGCAACCCGGCCGGCGCGAGGGGAGCTCAATGCTTGTGGTGGTGGCCCGCCGGCGCGCTCAGCGATACCGGCACCTGCACGGGCAGCGCCTTGTCCTTGCCGGCCGCATCGCGAAAGCGCAGCGTCATCGGGATCGTGCTGCCGGCGGCCAGCGGCGCCTTCAGGTCCATCAGCATGAAGTGGTAGCCGCCCGGGGCCAGCTGCAGCGGCTTGTCTTTCGCCAGCGGCAGCGTCCCCGCGGCCCGCATCTTCATCACGTCGCCCACCATCTTCATCTCGTGGATCTCGATCACCTTGGCGGCAGGCGAATCGGCGCCCACCAGGGTCAGGGGCTCGCGCGCCGTGAGCGTCATGTAGGCACCGGTGGCGTCCTGCCCCTTGACCGTCGGGCGCGCCCAGGCGCCTTGCACCGCCACGGGAGCGGCGGATTGCGCAGCGGCAGCGAGGGAGCCAGCGAGGAGCAGCGAGGCAGCGATCTTTTTCATCGCCGGGATTATCCGAAGTTCGGCGGCCGGCGCTCGCGCAGCGAGGCAATGCCCTCACGCACGTCCGGCCCGCCGAAGCCCAGGAATTCCAGCGCGAGCGAGGTGTCGAAGTTCGGCCCCGCCTGCCGCAGCCAGTTGTTCAGCGCGTACTTGGTCCAGCGGATCGCGCTCTGGCTGCCTTGCGCCAGCCGGTCGGCGATCTCGTACGCCTTGGGCAGCAGCTGGTCGCGATCGACGGCCAGCGAGACCAGCCCGATGCGCTCGGCCTCCTCGCCGCTGACCGGCTCGCACAGCAGCAGGTAGTACTTGGCCTTGGCCATCCCGCACAGCAGCGGCCAGATGATCGCGGCGTGGTCGCCCGCCGCCACGCCCAGGCGCGTGTGGCCGTCGACGATCTTCGCGTCGCGCGCGGCCACCGAGATGTCCGCCAGCAAGCCAGCGACCAGCCCCGCGCCCACGGCAGGACCATGCAGCGCGCTCACGATCGGCTTGTCGCAGTTGATCACGTTGTAGACGAGGTCGCGCGCTTCCTTCCACACGCGGCTGCGGGTGTCGAACTCGTTGGCCATGTCCTGCACCAGCGCGAGGTCGCCGCCGCCGGAAAAGCCCATGCCTTCACCGCGCAGCACGGCGCAGCGCACGGTCTCGTCGGCGCCCACGTCGCGCCAGATCTCCGCCAGCTCGCGGTGACCCGCGTGCCCGGCCGTGGGCAGCTTGCCATTGGCGGCCTTCATCTGGATGTCGAGCACGGTGTCGCCCGGGCCGCGGCGGCTGATGGCAAGCGTCTCGTAGCGGCTGTAGTCCACGTGGTCCATGGCGGTCTGCGTCTGCGTTAGTCTCGCGGGATGCCGAGCTTATTCCACCTGTCCTTCCACGTGACCGACCTCGACGCGGCCCGACGCTTTTATGGCGACGTGCTCGGATGCCGCGAAGGGCGCAGTGCCGAAACCTGGGTCGACTTCGACTTCGACGGCCACCAGCTGTCGCTGCACCTGGGTACACCATTCCCCACGGAGTGGACCGGGCGCGTGGGCGACAAGCTGGTGCCCATGCCGCACTTCGGCCTGGTGCTGGAGCTGCCGCGCTGGCAGGCGATGGCGCAGCGCCTGCGGGACGCCGGGACCGAGTTCGTCATCGAGCCGCACCTGCGCTATCCGGGGGAGGCAGGTGAACAGTGGACGATGTTCTTCTGCGACCCGTTCGGCAATCCGATCGAGGTCAAGGGCTTCGCGTCGCTGGCAGCACTCTACGAGACCTGAAGCCCGGGAAAGCGGC
>DATAGN010000440.1:0-1813 GCA_036263715.1 Ramlibacter sp. | reverse complement strand
CCGGCGCGCCAAGCGGCTGCCGCCGGTGGCGCAGGCCTTCAAGGACTTCCTGCTGCGCGACGGCGCCGCACTGATCCACCAGGCGCTGGGGATCAGGCCCCCGGCCGCACGTAAGCCCGCCAGGAAGTCGAGATAGCCAGGCCGCGCTGGCGAGCGTAGTCGCCCGCGCTCATCTTGCCGGCGCCTTCGGGGCGCAGCTTCAGCACCTCGATCACGCCGCCCTGGGCCCAGAACACGATCGAGTTCTCGGTGACGCCCGCGATGTCGCCGGGCTTGTGCCCGCCCGGCACGAAGCGGCCGACCACGTGCTTGCGCGCGTCGTACACGCGGACCTTCACGCCGTCCAGGATCATCCACGCGCCGGGCGCCGGGTTGCAGGCGCGGATCAGGTTGTAGATGGTGTCGACGTGGCCGGGCCAGTGGATCTCGCACTCGTGGTCGGTCATCCAGCCTTCGTAGGTGGCGCGCGCCTCGTCCTGCACGCGCTCCTCGTGCTTGCCGGCCAGCACGAGGTCGGTGGCCTCGAGCAGCGCCGATACGCCGGCCGGGAACAGCTTGTTGAAGTACACCTCGCCCAGCGTTTCGTTCGGGCCGATGGTGCAGGTCTTCTGCAGCACGACGGGACCTTCGTCCAGTCCGTCGGTGGGCCGGAAGATCGTGATTCCGGTCTCCCGCCGGCCCAGGGCGATGGGCCAACTGATGGACGAAGGCCCGCGGTGCAGCGGCAGCAGCGAGGGGTGGAACTGGATCGTGCCGTGCTTCGGGATGTTCACGAAGGATTGCGGCGCGAACTGCAGCACGTAGGCCATGATGCCGATGTCGGCATCGAGCGAACGCATGGCGGCCTCCGCCTCCGGGCTGCGCAGGCTGGTGAAGGTGAACACCTGCAGGCCAAGCGCCGTCGCGTCGGCTTTCAGTGCGTCGGGCTTCGCCCCCGGCTTGTCCGGGATGCAGAAGACGCCGGCGATGGTGTCGCCGCGGGCGATGAAGGCTTCCAGGACGGCCTTGCCGAATTCCTGTTGTCCGATGAAGGCGATGCGTGCCATGGGAGGTTCTCAGTCTCGCAGGAGGAAATAGGCGGCCAGGCAGTACAGCACCACCGCGAAGACCTTCTTCAGCGGCTGGATGTCCATGCGGTGCGCGGTGCGGGCGCCCAGCGGCGCCACCAGCATGCTGGCCAGGGAAATGATGACGAGCCCGGGCAGGTACAGGTAGCCGACCGAGCCGGGCGGCATGCGCGGCAGCCCCACGCCTGCGTAGACGTAGCCGATGGTGCCGGCCAACGCGATGGGAAACCCGAGCGCCGCCGACGTCCCGACCGCGTCGTGGATCTTGATGTTGCACCAGGTCATGAACGGCACCGACATGAAGGCGCCGCCGGCACCGACCAGCGCGGACACGAGCCCGATCACGTTGCCGACGCCGAAGGTGGCGGCGCGGCCCGGCAAGGTGCGGCTGGCCTTGGGCTTGCGATTGAGCAGCATCTGCGTGGCGGAGAAAGCCACGAACACCGCGAACAGGATGCCGAGCAGCTTGCCTGGGAGCGCATGCGCGATCTGCGCACCGAGCGCGGAGCCCACCAGGATGCCGGGTGCCAGCACCTTCACCACCGGCCAGAGCACGGCCCCGCGCTTTTGGTGCGCGCGCACCGATGACAGCGAGGTGAAGGCGATCGTCGCCAGCGACGTGGCCACAGCCATCTTCACCGTGTAGTCGGCGGGATAGCCCTTGTTCGCGAGGATGATGGTGAGGAACGGCACCATGATCATGCCGCCCCCGATCCCGAGCAGCCCCGCGAGGAAGCCCGTGCCCG
>DATAGN010000439.1:0-2973 GCA_036263715.1 Ramlibacter sp. | reverse complement strand
TCCTCTGCGTAACCTCTGCGCCCTCTGCGTTCACCTGAAGAAGCGCGGCACTACCCGGGGCTAGCTGCCCACCCCCAGCGGCGCCGTCTCCAGCTCCGGCGCCGGTGGCAGCCCCGTCGCCTGCAGGATCTCCTGCTCCGACAGCGTCTCCTTCTCCAGCAGCGCCCGCACCAGCCCGTCGAGCGCCGCGCGGTTCTCGCGCAGCAGGCGCTTGGCGTCCTCGTGGGCGCCCTGGATGATGCGCTGCACCTCCGCGTCGACCAGCGCGGCGGTCTGCTCGCTGAAAGGCTTCTCGCCGCCGAAGCCGCCGCCGCCCAGGAACCGGTTCTCGCGCGGCGCGAGCTGCACCATGCCGATCGCGTCGCTCATGCCCCAGCGCGTGACCATGTTTCGCGCCATCTGCGTGGCCTGCTCGATGTCGTTCTCCGCGCCGGTGGTCTTGGTGCCGTACACCACTTCTTCCGCCGCGCGGCCGCCCAGCATGCCGATGATGCGGGCGCGCAGGTAGGCCTCGGGATAGTTGTAGCGGTCGGTCTGCGGACGCTGGTACGTCACGCCCAGCGCCTGCCCGCGCGGCACGATGCTCACGCGGTGCACGGGGTCGGCGCCCGGCACCACCAGGCCCAGCACCGCATGGCCGCTCTCGTGGTACGCGATGCGCTCCCGGTCCTGCTGCGTCAGCAGCAGCGGCCGCTCGGGACCGAGCACGATCTTCTCCAGCGCATCGAGAAAGTCCTTGTGCTTCACGGCCGCTTCGTTGCGCCGCGCCGCCAGCAGCGCCGCCTCGTTCACCAGGTTCTGCAGGTCTGCGCCGGAAAAGCCCGGCGTGGCCTGCGCCAGTTCTTCCAGCCGCACGTCCGTGTCCAGCGGCACCTTGCGCACGTGCACGCGCAGGATCGCCTCGCGCCCGGACTTGTCCGGCAGGTTCACCACCACGCGCCGGTCGAAGCGGCCGGGGCGCAGCAGCGCGCGATCGAGCACGTCGGGCGTGTTGGTCGCGGCCAGCACGATGATGCCTTCGCGGCCGCTGAAGCCGTCCATCTCGGTCAGGATCTGCTGCAGCGTCTGTTCCTGCTCGCTGTGGCCGCCGCCGGTCATGATGCCGGTACGGGCGCGGCCGATCGCATCGATCTCGTCGATGAAGATGATGGCCGGCGCACTCTCGCGCGCCTGCTTGAACAGGTCGCGCACGCGCGCCGCGCCCACGCCGACGATCATCTCGACGAACTCCGCGGCGCTCATGGAGAAGAAGGGCACGCCTGCTTCGCCCGCCACCGCCTTGGCCAGCAATGTCTTGCCCGTGCCGGGCGAGCCGATCAGCAGCACGCCCTTGGGCGCGGTGCCGCCCAGCCGCGTGTACTTCTCCGGCGCCTTGAGGAAGTCGACGATCTCCACCAGCTCCGCCTCGGCCTCGTCGATGCCGGCCACGTCCTCGAAGGTCACGCGCCTGGCCGGGTCGGAGGCGGCGTCGTAGCGTTTGGCGCGGCTCTTGCCGATGCCGAACATGCCGCCTCCCGCCCCGCCGCCGCCGCCCGCCGCACGGCGGTACATCCAGACGTAGAAGCCGATCAGCAGCAATGCCGGGCCGAAGTAGGCGAGCGTGGTGAGCAGGCCGCCCTGCTGGATGGGCACGGCGCTGATCTCCACGTTGCGCTCGATCAGGAACTTCTCCAGGTCGCGGTCGAAGAAGGCGGGCAGTTCGGTCAGGAAGTACTGGGACGTGCGGGGCGTCGGCAGCAGGCGGCGGTCCAGGGCCGTGCGGGGCTGGTTCGCCGGCTGCGCCGCCTGCTTGATCTCCTCGGGCGTGGGCCAGGTCACCGGCGCGCGAAAGCGGCCCTCGATGGTGGTGCCGCGGCTGTACAGCGCCGTGACGTTGTTGGCGGCGACCTGGTCGCGAAAGATCGTGTACGGCACCGTCACGGGCGTGTTCGGGGCAGGAAAGAGGTAGCTCGCCAGGAAGTAGTTGAGCACCAGGGCCAGGATGAACCAGGGCCAGTACTTGCGCGGCGGCATCCTGGGAGTGCCGAGCTTCGGTTTGCCGGGCGGAACCGGGGTCGTGGGGCGGTTGCCGTTCATGGACTCATCATGCCGTGAAGGCGGAGATCACGGGGCCGGACCCTCACCCCAACCCTCTCCCGCGAGCGGGAGAGGGAGAGGGAGAGGGAAAGGGAGAAGGAGAGGGACGGCAAAATGCCGGCATCCGCAAACGAAGAGGAAAGAGCATGAGCATCCGCAAGATCGGCATCATCGGCGCCGGCACCATGGGCAACGGCATCGCACAGGTCTGCGCCGTGGCGGGACTGGACGTGACGATGGTCGACGTGGCCGATGCCGCCGTGCAGCGCGGCATCAAGACCCTCACGGGCAGCCTCGAGCGGCTCGTGCAGAAGGAAAAGATGCAGGCCGCCGACAAGGACGCGGCGCTCGCGCGCGTGCGCGGCTCGACGAGCTACGAGGACCTGAAAGGCAGCGACATCGTCATCGAGGCCGCCACGGAGAACCTGGAACTCAAGCTGCGCATCCTGCGCGAAGTCGAAGCGCTCGTCGGCGACGACACCGTGGTCGCGAGCAACACCTCGTCGATCTCCATCAGCCAGCTCGCCGCGGTGCTCAGGAACCCGGGCCGCTGTATCGGCCTGCACTTCTTCAACCCGGTGCCGGTGATGGCGCTGGTGGAGATCATCCGCGGCCTGCAGACCTCCGACGCGACGCACGCAACGGCCGTCGCTTTCACCAGCGCGATCGGCAAGACGCCCATCACGGTGCGCAACAGCCCCGGCTTCGTCGTCAACCGCATCCTGTGCCCGATGATCAACGAGGCCATTTTCGTGCTGCAGGAGGGACTGGCCTCGCCGGAGGAGATCGATGCGGGCATGAAGCTGGGCTGCAACCACCCCATCGGCCCGCTGGCGCTGGCGGACCTGATCGGCCTGGACACGATGCTCGCCGTGATGCGCGTGTTCCAGGAAGGCT
>DATAGN010000438.1:0-11059 GCA_036263715.1 Ramlibacter sp. | reverse complement strand
CGAAGCAGCGCAGCGCCCGACTGCCGCGCACCCAGGAACTCGCCGGGCCCGCGGATCTCCAGGTCGCGGCGCGCGATCTCGAAGCCGTCGTTGGTCTCCGCCATGGCTTTCAGGCGCGCCTTGGCCGTGTCGCCGACGCGGCCGCTTTCGCCGGCCGAATAGAGCAGCACGCAAGCCGAGGCTGCCGCGCCGCGACCGACGCGGCCGCGCAGCTGGTGCAGCTGCGACAGGCCGAAGCGCTCCGCGTGTTCGATGACCATCAGCGAGGCGTTCGGCACGTCGACGCCGACTTCGATGACCGTGGTGGACACCAGCACGCCCATCTGGCCGCCGGTGAACAGCGCCATCACCGCCTTCTTCTCCGGCGCCGGCATGCGCGAGTGCAGCAGGCCGACCATCACGCCGGGCAGGGCGGCGCTCAGCTCCTCGTGCGTCGCCGTCGCATCGGTGAGGTCCAGCGTCTCGCTTTCCTCGATCAGCGGGCAGACCCAGTACACCTGGCGGCCGGCAGCCAGTTGGCCGCGGATGCGTTCGACCACCTCTTCGCGCCGGCTGTCCGACACCAGCTTGGTCACGATCGGCGTGCGGCCGGGAGGCAGTTCGTCGATCGTGGAGACATCCAGGTCCGCGTAATAGCTCATGGCCAGCGTGCGGGGAATGGGGGTGGCGGACATCATGAGCATGTGGGGCTCGCCCCCGCCTTCGGTCATCTTGCCGCGCAATGCGAGACGCTGCTCCACGCCGAAGCGATGCTGCTCGTCGATGATCGCCAGGGCCAGCGCCTTGAACTGCACCTGCTCCTGGATCACGGCATGCGTGCCGATCACGAGCGCGGCTTCGCCGCTGGCCACCAGCGCCAGCATCTCGCCGCGCTCCTTCTTCCTCTGGCTGCCGGTGAGCCAGGCCACGCGCAGGCCGCGCGGCGCCAGCAAGGGTTCGAGCCAGCCGATCAACTTGCGAAAGTGCTGCTCCGCCAGGATTTCAGTCGGTGCCATCAGCGCGCACTGCCAGCCCGCGTCGATGGCGATCGCGGCAGCGAGGGCAGCGACGATGGTCTTGCCGGAGCCCACGTCGCCTTGCAGCAGGCGGTGCATGGGCCGCTCGCGTGCCAGGCCTTGCGCGATTTCTTCGCTCACCCGCCGCTGTGCGCCGGTCAGCGCGAATGGCAGGGCGGCCAGCAGCTGCTCGTGCAGCCCGCCCGGCTTGCCGCGCAGCGCGGGCGCCCGCAATGCATCGTGCGCGCGGCGGCTTTGCACCTGCGACAGTTGCTGCGCCAGCAGCTCCTCGGCCTTCAGGCGCTGCCAGGCCGGATGCGAACGGTCCTCCAGTGCTGCGATCGACACCTCCGGCGCCGGGTGGTGCAGGAACTGCAAGGCCTGGCGCAGGCTCCACGTGCCGGCCTGGCCGGGAGCGGGCGGCGCATCGGGCGGGATGGTTTCGCTGAGGTCGGCACGCTGCAGCCCCGTGGCCACTGCCTTGCGCAGGTAGGCCTGCGGCAGGCCCGCGACCGTGGAGTACACCGGCGTCAGCGCCTCGGGCAGCTCGCCGCCGGCCACCCGGTAGGTCGGGTGCATCATCGAAAAACCGAGGAAGCCGCCCTTGATTTCACCCCGGATGCGCAGGTGGGCACCGACCGACAGCGCCTTCTGCTGTGAGGGATAGAAGCTGAAGAAGCGCAGCTGGCAGGTGTCCGTGCCGTCGTCCACCGTCACCACCAGCTGGCGGCGCGGTCGGTACTGCACCTGGCTGTCGGTGACGGTCGCCTCGATCTGCACCGTGTCGCCTTCGCGCGCGTCGCGCAGCTTCACGATGCGCGTCTCGTCCTCGTAGCGCAGGGGGATGTGCAGCGCCAGGTCGATGTCGCGCGCCAGGCCCAGCTTGCGCAAGGCTTTCTGCGGCTCCGACAGGGCCTGGGTTTCGGGCATGGGACAATTCTGCCCTGCTCTTCCCTCCCCACCTTGGTACGGGCCCGTCCAGCCCTCGAGCGTCATGCGCCACTTCACCCTCGGCGATTTCGATTTCGCCCTGCCCCCGGAACTGATCGCCCAGCACCCGGCTGCCGAGCGCAGCGGCTCCCGCCTGCTCGATGGCACCGCGGACGCACCCGTGGATCGCGTCTTCCGCGAGCTGCCGGACCTGCTGGAGCCGGGGGACCTGCTGGTCTTCAACGACACGCAGGTGGTGAAGGCGCGCCTGTTCGGCGAGAAGCCCACCGGCGGCAAGTGCGAACTGCTGGTCGAGCGCGTGCTGGGCGACCACGAGGTCGTGGCCCACATGAAGGTGAGCAAGAAGCCGCCGGTGGGCACTTCGCTGCGCATGGACGGCGGCTTCGCCGCGACGCTGCTCGGGCGCTGGCCCGGCGAGGACGGGCCGCTCTTTCGCTTTGCCTTCGACGGCGAGCCGCACGCACTGATGGAGCGGCACGGCCACGTGCCGCTGCCGCCCTACATCACGCATGCCGACACGGCGGAGGACGCGCAGCGTTACCAGACGGTGTTCGCGAAGAACCCGGGCGCGGTGGCCGCGCCCACGGCTGCCCTGCACTTCGACGAATCAGTGCTGGCGGCGCTGGATGCGCGCGGCGTGCAGCGCGCCAGCGTCACGCTGCATGTGGGTGCGGGCACGTTCCAGCCGGTCAAGAGCGAGGACATCGCGCAGCACCGCATGCACAGCGAGTGGTACCACGTGCCCGAGGCGACGCAGCACGCCGTCGCGCAGCTACGCGCGCGCGGCGACCGGCTGGTCGCAGTGGGCACGACGACCGTGCGGACGCTGGAGTCCTGGGCCAGGAGCGGCCAGGCGAGCGGCGACACCGACATCTTCATCACTCCCGGCTTCGCGTTCCGGCAGGTGGACCTGTTGCTCACCAACTTCCACCTGCCGAAGTCGACGCTGATGATGCTGGTGAGCGCCTTCGCCGGCTACGAGCGCGTGATGGCGCTGTACGAGCACGCGATCGCCAGCCGCTACCGCTTCTTCAGCTATGGCGACGCGATGCTGCTGGCCCGCACGGTTTCATGTGATTCGTAGGTTGGGTTGCGCGCAGCGCACCCCAACACCGCGCTCCATGTCGGGGTGCGCTGCGCAACCTACGCGACCTGCGCATCCAGACCCCGCTGCCGCAAGGCGAACAGCTTGTGCTCCAGCCGCTGCAAGCCCGCGGCCCAGGAACGCGGCCCGGTTTCCTTCGGCTCCAGCGCGGCGCTGGCGGTATAGAGCCGCTCGGTGCGAGGCACCGGCAACGCGGCGCACAGGCGCTCCAGGCGCGCGACGACTTCGGAGCCCGATCCCACGAGGATCGCCAGGAAGCGCCCGCGGCCCCAGGGCAGCAGCACCTCGCGCGGGGACAACTCCGCACGCAGGGCCTCGGCCATCCCGGACTGCACGGCGAGCAGCTCGTCGACGTCGCCTTCCCGGTCGAGCGCCTCCCACTGGTCCACTTCCATCAGCACCATCCAGCCGCGCCGCGGCAGCTCGCCGCTTTGCAACTGCTGCTGCGCCACCGCGAACGCGCCCGCATCGAGCAGTGCCGCTCGGCCCCGCTCCAGGTGCGCCAGCGAGCGCACCAGCACCTGCACCATGCGCCCGACTTCGTCCCCGCCGGCCGCGGAGCCGGCGAAAAGGCGGCCCTCCGTCATGAACAGCTGCAGGCCGTCGGCGGCATCGCGCAGGGGCCGGAACATGCGCCACAGCACGGTGATCACCAGGCCGGTGGCCAGCAACGTGAACAGCAGCGCCACCGCGAACACGCCCCAGGGCGAGAGCCACTGGGGGAACAGCACGATGAGCGCGATCAGGCCGAGCAGAGGGATGTGGGTCGCCACGAAGGCGATCACGCAACTCTTGACGGCGACGGAACGGTACCAGGGCAGTTTCTTGTCCATGGGCGCATGCTAACGACCCGCTGCGGGCGAAGGTCGGCAAGCGTCAGGGACAATTGCGGGATGCTCCGTTTTGACCTGCTGAAGACCGAGGGCCGCGCGCGCCGCGGCCGCATGACCCTGAACCACGGCGTGGTCGAGACGCCGATCTTCATGCCGGTGGGCACCTATGGCACCGTCAAGGGCGTGACGCCGCGCTCGCTGGAGGAGATGGGCGCGCAGATCATCCTGGGCAACACCTTCCACCTGTGGATGCGCCCGGGACTGGACGTGCTGCAGACCTTCGGCGGCCTGCACGGCTTCGAGCAGTGGAACAAGCCGATCCTCACCGACTCCGGCGGTTTCCAGGTGTGGAGCCTGGGCGAGATGCGCAAGATCAGCGAGGAAGGCGTGAAGTTCGCCTCGCCGGTCAACGGCGACCGCCTCTTCCTCACGCCCGAGACCTCGATGCAGATCCAGGCGGCGCTGAACTCCGACATCGTCATGCAGTTCGACGAGTGCACGCCCTACGACACCAAGGGCCACATCACCACGGAGCCCGAGGCGCGCTTGTCGATGGAGCTGTCGCGGCGCTGGGCCGTGCGCTGCCAGGCCGAGTTCGCACGGCTGGAGAACCCGAACGCGCTGTTCGGCATCGTGCAGGGCGGCATGTTCGAGAACCTGCGCGAGGAATCCCTGCAGGCCCTGGTGGAGATGGACTTCCCCGGCTATGCGGTCGGCGGCGTGAGCGTGGGCGAGCCCAAGGAGGAGATGCTGCGCATCATGGCGCACACGCCGCATCGCCTGCCCGCGGACAAGCCGCGCTACCTGATGGGCGTGGGCACGCCGGAAGACCTGGTCGAAGGCGTGGCGCAAGGCGTCGACATGTTCGACTGCGTGATGCCCACGCGCAATGCGCGCAACGGCCACCTCTTCACGCGCTTCGGCGACCTGAAGATCCGCAACGCCAGGCACCGCAACGACCAGAGGCCGCTGGACGAGACGTGCACCTGCTACACGTGCAAGGGCTACACGCGCCCGGACGGCACCAACAGCGGAGGATTCTCACGCGCCTACCTGCACCACCTGGATCGCTGCGGCGAGATGCTCGGTCCGATGCTCAACACCATCCACAACCTGCACTTCTACGTGAACTTGATGGCCGAAGTCCGCGCCGCGCTGGACGCAGGCAATTTCGCGGGGTTTGCGGCGGCCTTCAGGCAGGACCGGGCACGAGGCGTGTGAACATCCCGCTGCGGGCCGATGGCGTCCCGCAGCTGTGGCAGAACTTCGCGAAGGCGCTCTTGCGCGTGGCGCACTGCGTGCAGCGCTCGAACAGGCCGATGCCGCAGTGGGGGCAGAAGTCCAGCTTCTCGCTCTTGTAGTCCAGCGGCCGCTCGCAACCCGGGCACACGCCCTTGCCCATGCGCACCAGCGCCGTGTCCATGCTCAGTTCCTCGCGCCGCTGCGCATCGGGCATCTGCTCCGCTGCCTTCTGCCTTTCCAGGTAGCGGTTCAGCGCGAGGATGGCCTGGCGGCCGACCAGCACCGTCAGGATGATGCCGACCGTGTAGCGCACGTAGCCGCCGTAGCTGGGCATGTAGGGCACCAGCTCCACGAAGAAGGTGAACACCGCGAAGATCGCGAAGCCCCACACGAAGGGCCACCACGTGCCGTGGCGGTGCTTGCGCAGCAGCCATCCGGCCACGCCGAGCAGCGGCAGCGTGAGCGCCAGGCGATAGAGGAAGACGCGCAGCTCCAGGCGGCGTGCCTCCTGCGCCAGCTTCTTCTGCGCCTCGCCTTCCATCTCCTGCAGTTGCCGGCGCGTGCGCGCCTCGGCCTGGCGCGCATCCAGCAGCACCTGGTCCTGCCGCTGCTCCGCCGCCTGCGCATTGCGCTCCGCCTGCTTCAGGCGGTCGACCGCCTGCGTGCGCGCGATCACCTCGGGATCCTGGTCCGACAGCTGCGTCGCGCGCCGCGTGGCGATCCAGTTCTGGAAGCTCTCGCGCGCGGTCTGCGTGTCGGCCTCGGCCACGCGGCGCTTGAGGCGCGCCTGTTCCAGCGCGTCCTGCGCGTCGCGGGCCGTACGCTCGGCCTCCTTGATCCCGGCGCGCAGGCGCTCGGCCGCCGCGCGGTCGAGGAACTGGTCGGTGCCCAGCGGCTCCTCCACCTTGGGCAGGTCACCCACCAGCGTGCCCCCCAGGCCGACCAGGAAGCCGGCGAAGACGATCGCCACCAGCCACAGGCCGCGGCGGAACCACTTCTCCGAAAGCCTCAACGACTTGCTCATGTCCTTCTCCTCTTTGCCCGCATCATTGCAGGCGCACCGGGGCGCCGCCAAGCCCCGAGCGTTGCAGCCACGCGAAAACGGAGTCCACCGTCACCGTTTCGATACGATCGGCGAAGCGCTTGGCGTCCGGGTGGTCATCGAAGGCCACGTTCGCGGCGGTCAGCCGCCCGCCCAGGCGCGTGAGCGGGCCCAGCTTCAGCACCGCCGGCTCGTAGCCTTGCAGCTGCAGCCATTCCTGTGCACGCGGGCGCGAAGTGACGCCGTCGTCGGCGGCGAGCGCCATCGTTTCGATCACCCATTGGTTCGACTGCTGGTAGCGCGTGGCCCAGGGATAGCTCACCATGCTGTAGTCCCGGTGGTGCAGGCGCACGGCACGCGCATCGTCGTGCAGCACCGCCAGCAGCTTCTGTTGCAGGGCAGGCGCCGGCACGCTCCAGGCGGCCTCGTGCCGCCACAGGTCGTCGAGGAAGAACTCGCCCAGGCCCTGGCGATAGATGGCGGACTCGCCGCTGCCACAGGTATTGAGCTTGTGCAGCACGCGCCAGGCCGGCTGGCCCTGTGCGGTGGCGCTGCGCCAGGCGATGCCCATGTGCGAATGGTGCTGGCCGTACTTGCGCAGGTCCTGCCCGGCGCGCGCGAGCAGGACGACGCGCGTGCGGTCGCGCGCGTGCGCCGCCTCCAGCGCCTCGTGCGTGCGCTGGGCCAGCTGCAGGCCGCGCTCGATCGTGGCGACGGTGGGCTTCTGGGGCTCGCAGGAGCGGCCGGCGTGGGCCGGGCTGCTGGTCATGGCGATCGCGAGGAGCAGGATGGCCATTGGCGTGCGCATCGCGGACTCCTCAGCGCGTGATGCGCTCGTTGGCCAGCAGCGCCTGGCCGATGGCGTTGGGGACGAAGGCGATCACCTCGCCGGCCGCCGACAGCAGCACGCCCGCGCCGATGACGCTGACGGTCACGAGCGTGCCGGCGACAAGGGACGTCCCTGCCACGGCGCGGCCGGTGAGTTCGACGCTGGCGCGGGCGCCATCCGATGCACGCTCGAGCACGAGCACGGTCCCGCGGGCGGTGGATTCGACCGTCTTCACCACCAGCACGCTGCCGGCCGTGGACAGGGCGACCGGCAGCACCACCGCCGCGGCGCTGGCGGCGCCCACGACGGAAGCGACGGGCAGCATCGACAGGGCACTGAGGGCGGAGGCTTCGCTTTGCGCCTGGGCGGCGGGGGCGCCCAGCAGGCTGCCAGCGAGCACGAGGGCGGCGATCTTGCGGTTCATGGCGGTTTCCTTTCGCGGTTTCATTCGTGGGTGGTGCGGGCATCGGCGAGGTCGGCTTCGTGCCGGTCGCGCAGCGTCTTGGCGAGCGTGAAGGTGCAGGTGATCAGGTAGAGCCAGCTCACGCCCAGGAAAGCCTTGTAGGTCTCGCCGATCTCCATGCGGAACAGGCCCCAGGCGGTGAGCGACATGGCCAGCGCGAAGCCGCCCCACACGACCAGGCGGAACATCGGCGAGTCGGCCTCGCGCCGCTCGCTGCGCGCCTTCTCCTCGTCCCGCACGAACTTCGCGAGCACGAAGGCGGCGGACAGGCAGAAGAAGTAGCCCATGACCATGAAGGCGCGGTCGAGGTCCTTGCCGGGCAGGTACGCCAGGCCGACGCCGCACAGGAAGGCGGCGATGAGGAAGGAAGACCACACCTGCAGTTGCCAGGCCTTGGTGTCGCGGTGGATTCGTGCTTGCATCTGGAACACTCCTTGGGTTGAACGTGGGGAGGAGTGTTGCGGCGGCGCCGGGAGAGGTGGCTGGATTTCAGCCGGAGGCCTGCGATTCGCGCCAGCAGGTATCGTATTGCGGTACTTACCTGCACCTGTAGGTTGGGTTGCGGAGCGAAGCGCGCACCCCAACACCCTGCGCGGAGGCGAAAAAAAAGCGGCCTCCCGGCCGCTCCTGGGTGTTGGGGTGCCTGCGGCAACCCAACCTACGAAAGCACGAACATCAGGAAGACAGCAACTGCGCCACCTTCCCCTGCAGCATCTGCGGCTCCACCTGCGCCGGCGCCAGGGGCGCGCCGACGTTCAGGCCCACGCGGTTGAACATCCCGCGCCGGAACGGCCGCACCATCGCCCCACCCTGCTCGATGCGGCTGAAGAACGAACCCCACAGGTTGGTCAGCGCCATGGGGATCACCGGCGGCTCCACGCCTTCGGCCTTCGCCCGCTCCAGGATCTTCACGATTCCGGCCTTGAAGGGCTGCAGCTGCCCGTCGCGCGTGATGCCGCCTTCCGGAAAGATCGCGAGCAGGTCGCCGTCGCGCAGCACCTGGGCCGCGCGCTCGAAGGCCGCCTCGTAGACGGCGGGATCGTCCTTCTGCGGCGCGATGGGGATCGCCTTGGCCAGGCGGAACAGGCCGCCGAGCACCGGCAGGCGGAAGATGCGGTGATCCATCACGAAGTAGATCGGCCGCGGGCTGGCCGCCATCAGCAGCACCGCATCGACGAAGCTCACGTGGTTGCAGGCCAGCACCGCCGGGCCGGCGACGGGGATGTTCTCCTCGCCCCGGACCCGGAAGCGGTAGAGGACGTGCGTGGCCATCCAGGCGGAAAAACGGATCAGGTACTCCGGCACCAGCAGGAAGATGTAGAGCGCCACCACCGCATTGGCGATGCCCACGAACAGGAAGATCTGCGGGATCGTCGCGCCGGCCTTGAGCAGCGCGCCGGCGATCACCGAGCTGGCGATCATGAACAGCGCGTTGAGGATGTTGTTGGCGGCGATGATGCGCGCGCGGTGCGTGGGCTGCGCCCGCAGCTGGATCAGCGCGTACATCGGCACCGAGTACAGGCCGGCGAAGAAGGACAGCAGCGCCAGGTCGGCCATCACCCGCCAGTGCGAGGGCGCGGCGAGGAACTGCGAGAGCGTCAGCGCGGCCGAAGGCGGCAGGCCGCGCGAGGCGAAGTACAGGTCCACCGCGAACACCGTCATGCCGATCGCGCCCAGCGGCACCAGTCCGATGTCGACGTGGCGGCGCGAGAGCATCTCGCAGGCCAGCGAGCCGGCGCCGATGCCGATGGAGAACACCACCAGCAGCAGCGAGGCGACCTGCTCGTTGCCGTGCAGCACCTCTTTGGCGAAACTGGGGAACTGGCTCAGGAACACGGCGCCGAAGAACCACATCCAGCTGATGCCCAGCAGCGACCGGAACACCACGATGTTGCCGTGCGCGAGCTTCAGGTTGCGCCAGGTCTCCGTGACGGGGTTCCAGTTGATCTTCAGGTCGGGGTCGGTGGCGGGGGAGGCCGGCACCCACTGCGCGGTGACGCGACCGACGATCGCGAGCGCGATGCAGCTGATGCCCACCCAATGTGGTCCCACCTGCGGGATCGCGACGACCAGGCCGCCGGCCACGTTGCCCAGGAGGATGGCGACGAAGGTGCCCATCTCCACCATGCCGTTGCCGCCGGTGAGCTCGCGCTCGTCCAGGTGCTGCGGCAGGTAGGCGAACTTCACCGGGCCGAACAGCGTGGAGTGCAGGCCCATGAGGAAGGTGCACGCCAGCAGCGTCGGCACGTGGCCGCCGAAGAAGCCGAAGGAGGCGATCACCATGATCGCGATCTCCAGCCATTTCACGAAGCGGATCAGGCTGCGCTTGTCGTACTTGTCGGCCAGTTGCCCGCTGGTGGCGGAGAACAGCAGGAAGGGCAGGATGAACAAGGCGCCGATCACCAGGCCCGCCATCGCCGGCGGCATCCAGCCCACCTGCAGCTGGTAGGTCACCATCACGGTGAAGGCGAACTTGAACAGGTTGTCGTTCGCCGCGCCGGCGAACTGCGTCCAGAAGAAGGGGGCGAAGCGGCGTTGCCTGAGCAGCGCGAACTGGTTGGGGTGCGGTTCGGCCCGGGCCGGCAAGGCGGCTTCGGCAACGACGGTGTCCATGGGTTTTCTCCTTTGGCTGGAAGATCATGCCCCGGTGCGGTGGGCGTGGCCGCGAAGTGTCTGCATCCCGTGCGCCTGGGTGCGGCGATTCCGCTACGTTGCCGTGTCGCAAGCCCACGGGTATCGCTTTCCTGTACCGCCATGAGCACCACCGCCGACCTCGTCATGGCCCTGAAGAAGGAGCTGAAGAGCGCGCAGATGACGTATGCCGACCTGGCCGACGGCCTGGGCATGGCGGAGTCCAGCGTCAAGCGCATGCTGGCCAAGGGCGACATGGCCTTGTCGCGCATCGACGCGATCTGCCGCGTACTGAAGATCGACTTCGCCGAACTCGCGCGCCGCGTGGCCGACGCGCAGCCGCTGCTGTCGCAGCTGACGCAGGAGCAGGAGAAGGCGGTGGTCGCCGACAAGAAGCTGCTGCTGTGCGCGATCTGCGTGCTGTCGCAGTGGACGCTGGAGCAGATCACCGGCACCTATCGCATGAGCGAGGCCGAGTGCATCAAGTACTTCGTGCAGCTGGATCGCATCGGCATCATCGAACTGCGGCCGTTGAACCGCTACCGGCTGAAGCTCGCCAAGACCTTCCGCTGGCGGCCGCACGGGCCGGTGATGCATTACTTCCGCGACCACGCGGTGCTGGATTATTTCGGCGGCGGCTTCGACGGCCATGCCGAGACCTTGCTGCTGGTGCATGGGCAGGTGGCGCGCGCCATCGCGCCGTCGTTCGTCGATCGCCTGCAGCGCGTGGCGCAGGACTTCGCGCAGCAGCACCTGGCCGACCAGAAGCTGCCGGAGAAGGACCGGGCCGGCTACACGCTGGTGCTGGCGATGCGGGATTGGGAGTTTTCCGCGTTCACGAATTTGCGGCGGCCGTGACCGTCATCCCCGCGGAGGCGGGGAACCAGGGCTCCCGGTGTTTTGCGAAGCGATCACGCGCATCGAAGGTGAACGCAGAGGACGCAAAAGTACGCAGAGGACGCAGAGGA